>DATMKO010000329.1:0-3132 GCA_035571175.1 Steroidobacteraceae bacterium
CAACCCGCTCGGGATGATCGCAATTCCACAGCTCGGGCGCATCGCCCGACTGCAGACCGCGTTCGAACAGGTTGCTGCCGATGGCGCCATCCGCCAGCAGCCACGGCCTTTCGGCCAGCAAGGAAGTTAATCGATTCATCAACGCATTTTCCCTAGAAAAGCCCCACCACGCGTCCGTGAGCGTCGATGTCGATTTTGTCGGCGGACGGCGATTTCGGCAGACCGGGCATGGTCATGACATCGCCGCACACGAACACGATGAACTCCGCACCCGCAGCCAATCGCACTTCGCGGATGTTGACGATATGCCCGCTCGGCGCTCCCCGCAAAGCCGCATCAGTCGAGAAGGAGTATTGCGTCTTGGCGATGCACACCGGGTAGTGCCCGTAGTCGGCCTGAAGTTCAGCGATGCGGGCACGGATTTTTGTATCCGCCGTAATGTCGGCGGCGCCGTAGATTTTCACGGCGATCGCCTTGACCTTGTCCCACAGCCGCTGCTGTTCGTCATACACGAATTTAAATCCCGAGCCGCCGGTCGCCGCGAGTTCGACGACCTTGCGCGCAAGATCCACCGCCCCCGCGCCGCCGTCCGCCCAATGGCGCGCCGGGACCAACGGCACATTGAGCGCCGCCAACCTGGATGCGAGCAGTGCATGCTCCGCGTCCGTATCGGCGGTGAAGTGATTGACCGCGACCACGCAGGGCAGGCCGAAATGATCGCGGACGTTGTTCACATGCCTCTGCAGGTTGGCAATGCCCTTGTCGAGGGCCGCGAGGTCCTCTTTCCCAAGGTCCGCAACTTCGCGCCCGCCATGATATTTTAGCGCGCGGATCGTCGCGACGATGACCACCGCCGAGGGGCGCAGGCCGGACTTGCGGCATTTGATATCCAGGAATTTCTCGGCCCCCAAGTCGGCGCCAAAGCCCGCTTCAGTCACCACATAGTCGGCGAGCTTCAGCGCGGTCGAAGTCGCAAGCACGGAATTGCAGCCGTGGGCGATATTGGCGAATGGACCGCCATGAATGAAGGCAGGGTTGTTTTCCAGCGTCTGCACCAGGTTTGGTTTCAGTGCGTCCTTCAACAGCACGGTCATCGCGCCCTGCGCCTTGAGCTCAGAGGCGCGGATGGGCTTCAAGTCGCGGCGATAGCCGACGACGATTTTGCCGAGACGGTCCTTGAGATCAGCCAGGCTCCTGGCGAGGCAGAAAATGGCCATGACTTCGGAAGCCACGACGATGTCGAATCCATCCTCGCGCGGAAAGCCGTTGCTCGGCCCGCCGAGGCCCACGGTGATGCCCCGCAGCGCGCGATCGTTCATGTCCATGACGCGCTTCCACGATATCCGCCGCACGTCGAAGCCCAATTCATTGCCGTGAAAGATATGGTTGTCGATGAGCGCTGCGAGCAGGTTGTGCGCCAGACCAATGGCACCGAAGTCGCCGGTAAAGTGCAGATTGATGTCTTCCATGGGCACGACCTGGGCGTGGCCGCCGCCGGCCGCTCCGCCCTTCATGCCAAACACGGGTCCCAAGCTCGGCTCGCGAAGACAGATCACCGCCTTCTTGCCAATCTTGTTGAGGGCGTCGCCGAGGCCTACCGTGGTTGTGGTTTTGCCCTCGCCGGCGGGCGTGGGGCTCAAGGCAGTGACCAGGATCAATTTGCCATCGGGCCGCTGCTGCAGGGTGTCGATGTAGTCGAGACCGATCTTGGCTTTGTAGTGACCATAGTTCTCGATACTGGCGGCGGGGATTCCTAGGCGGGCGGCGATGTCGGTAATGGGTTTGAGGGTTGCACGTTGCGCAATCGAAATATCAGAAGTCACGCTATCTCCAATTTTTTTCGAAGAATTATTCTACGGGGTCACGGCCTTGATGCCGCGCTGCGACGCTAGCGTACCAAGACCCGGATTAAAAGTAGCAACGCTTATTTGGCGCCGGGGTGCACCGCGCGCTCAATGCCGCACGGTCCGGCGCGGAAAATTCCCGGCTCTGCTCAGCATGCCGGGCAGTTCGCGTCCCATGCCTGCGGCCAGCCACTCTGAGGCTACGATCAAGCGATCGACATCGAGTCCGGTGCGATAACCCGAACGCTCCAGCATGTAGACCACATCTTCCGTGGGCACATTGCCGGTGGCGCGGGGCGCAAACGGGCAGCCGCCAAGACCGCCCAATGAAGCATCCACCGTGGCAGCGCCGGCGTTCACCGCCGCCCACACATTCGCAAGACCGGTGTTTCGCGTGTTGTGGAAGTGCACGCGCACCGGCAAGGGATGGATCGCTTGCTTCACTTTCGTCACGAGATCCGCGACATCGCCCGGAACCGCGACGCCAATGGTATCCGCGATGGCAATTTCCACCGCACCTGCCGCGGCGCCAATCCGCGCCATTTCAATCACGCGCTCAGGATCCACTTCGCCGTCGAACGGACATCCGAAGGCCGTGGAAATCGTGATCTGGCCGCGGCGATCGGCCTCCCGCGCCAGGCGCATCACCTCGCAGCACATGGCCAATGATTCGTCCGATGTCTGGCCTTGATTGCGGGTGGCAAATCCATCGGAGGCAGCGCATACCGCTCCCAGTTCGGGGAGCCCCGCCTCGATCGCTCGCAGCGCGCCGCGCTTGTTGAGCACCAAGCCTATGTAGGTTACATCGTCGCGTCGCGGCAAACCTGCGGACACCGCTTCGGCGTCGGCCATTTGCGGGACTAACTTCGGATTCACGAAGCTGGCAACCTCGATCCGGCGCACTCCGGCATCGATGGCGCGCTCGATCAATTCCAATTTCTGTTGCGTGCTGAACAGCGTCGCTTCGTTCTGCAACCCATCCCTCGGACCGACTTCGACTATCTCAATCTCACGCATCGTGCGCCCCCAAACACCTGAAGCTCGACCTCGAAATCACTTTAGCATTGTGCGTCTTCACTTGTTGAAAAGTCAAATATAAATGTTAATATTCAATGTATTACGATATTATTTTAATATCATTTATTGATCTAGCGGCGTGCCATACCCGCCCCCTCCCGGAGTACAGATCACCATGACATCGCCAACCTGCATTTCAACCTGACCGATGTGCCCCATTCTCTCCACCCGTCCGTCGATTCGCTCAATGAAATTCTCGCCGACCGCGCCC
>DATMKO010000330.1:0-9543 GCA_035571175.1 Steroidobacteraceae bacterium
TATCGGGATCACGCATATATTTGCGATTCCCGGCGCCGGCACGCTCACTGCGCGCTTCGATGTGATCAATATCTTGGACAAGGAATATCAAATCCGCAACGGCACCGGTGTTGGCGTCGGCGCCCCGCAGTACGGTCCGCGGCGCGGCTTTTTCTTCGGCTTGTCAAAGTCGCTGCCGGCGCTCTAGCGGGCTGCACGCACCGCCGGCGGCGCGATCGGCACCCGTTGGCGGCGCCCGCGAGGGTTGTGTATCCTACCCCGGTAGGGTATACGGATACTCATGAGCCACACAATCCGCGAAAAGACCAAGCTCATCAACCGCTCGCGCAAGCTGCGCGGGCAGGTTGAGGCAGTGGAGCGGGCTCTGGAGACGGAGGCCGAGTGCGCCGAGGTCATGCGGCTTCTCGCCGCTTGCCGTGGTGCCGTCAACAGTCTGTTTGCCGAAGTCGTCGAGGATCATATCCGCGAACATCTGGCGACACCCGGAGCGCGAATCGGCGGTCCGCGTGCCGAGGCAGCCGATGATCTCATCGAGGTCGTACACAGCTATTTCAAATGAGCTGGGCAGTTGCAAGTGAGTAATTCATCTTGAGCGAGGCCGGACAATGACCAGCGATGCGCAGTTGCATGCCGGGGACGAGCATCAGCATGTGTTCTTGGGATCCGGGCACGCGGCGAACGAACGCAAGGCCTGGGCGGTGATCGGACTTTGCTCGGCCATGATGCTCATCGAGATCGGCGGCGGGATCGCCTTCGGTTCGCTGGCATTGGTCGCCGACGGTCTGCACATGTCCACGCACGCGATTGCCATGCTGATCGCAGCGCTCGCCTACACGTTCGCCCGCAAGCACGCGGCCGACGGCAGGTTCAGTTTCGGAACCGGCAAGGTCGGTGATCTCGCCGGTTTCTCGAGCGCCATCGTACTTGCGCTGATTGCACTCCTGATCGGTTACGAAGCAGTGGTCAGGTTCCTGGCACCGGTGCCGATCTCCTTCCGCGAGGCGATACCCATTGCATGCCTAGGGCTGATCGTCAATGTGGTGAGCGCCTGGCTCCTGAGCGGCGGCGATGATCATCATCATGGCCACGAGCATGGTCACGGGCACGGTCATGGCCACGGCGCCGCCGGCGAGGGCGACACCGACGCTCAAAACGTGGCCAGCCGATTCGGAGCCGCGACGGTTGAAATCGCAGAAGCCGACGGGCCGCCGCGCTTCCGGCTGCGGATCGCGGGCCGCGACGAACATGCCGCGCGCGCGCTGCCGGTCGCGATCGAGACGCTGCGGGCCGACGGCCGCAGCAGCCGATTCTCGCTCACCTGGCGCGGCGCCTATTTCGAGTCCGTGGAAATCATTCCGGAGCCGCACGAATTTGCTGCCCGCCTGACATTGGGTGCAGGTGCCGATGCCGAGACACACACGCTCAAGTTCGAGGAGCCTGCCGAACATGCCGGTCACGGCGCTCACCGCGATCACAATTTGCGCGCGGCCTTCATTCATGTGGCCGCCGATGCCGCGGTATCCGTGCTCGCCATTCTTGGCCTCACGGCCGCTCGGCTCCTGGGATGGGTTTGGATGGATCCGATGATGGGCATCGTCGGCGCTCTGGTGATCTCCACCTGGGCCTACGCATTGGTGCGCGACACGGGTCGAATTCTCCTCGACATGACGCCCGACGCGGCGCTCCTGGCGCGCATTCGGCGCCGCGTCGAGGCGGATGGCGATCGCGTTGCCGACCTGCACCTCTGGCGCCTCGGTCCGGGGCATTTGGGCGCCATCGTAACCATCGTGACGCAACGGTCGCGCGATTCGTCCTTCTACCGGTCGCAGCTCAAATGCTTCCCGACTCTCTCCCACGTCACGGTGGAAGTCGCCAACCGGCCGCCCGCGTAGCGGTTTGACCACGGCACACGGCTCGTGTATGGATTGTGTCCCGCGTTTCGCGATTGGACGATCTGACCTTTTATCGGATGAGTACAAGCGAGATTTTTCTGCTCGCGATGGGGATCATTTTTTTGGTCCCGTATCTGTTTTGGCGGGTCGGTAGGACCGAGTACTACGCACCCCTGGTGGTGGTGCAAATCATTACGGGAATTCTGCTCGGTCCGGGAATATTGGGCGCGCTGTTTCCGCGCTACTACGCGTTCGTGTTCAACCCGGCCGTGGTGCAATCGCTCAACGGCATCGCCTGGTGGGCAGTCATGAGCTTCGTGTGGATCGCGGGGATCGAGCTGGATCTGCACGGCGTATGGAAGAATCGCCGGGAAAGCGGCATCGCCGCCGGTTTGGCGCTCGGCACTCCGTTATTGACCGGCTGCGCGGCGGCCATCGGAATGCTCCGCTACGGCGGTTGGATCGGTCCCAATGCGGCGGCGTGGCAATTTGTGCTCGGGATAGGCATGGCCTGCGCGGTGACGGCGCTGCCGATACTGATCCTGTTCATGGAGAAACTGGAGATCCTGCGCCAGCCCCTGGGCCAGCGCATTCTGCGCTACGCCAGCATGGACGATGTGGCGATATGGGGCGTGCTCGCGTTGATCCTGATGGACTGGACTCGCGTCGGCAGGCAACTGACATTCCTGATCGGCTTTGCGGCCGCGGCCTGGGGCTTTCGTCAGCTCATGGCGCGGCTGCCGGAGCGCGATCGATGGTACCTCGGCCTGGTTTGGCTGGCGCTGTGCGGGCTGGGCGCGGATTGGTCGGGACTGCATTTCATGGTCGGGGCGTTCCTGTCGGGCGCCGTCATGGATAGCCGCTGGTTCGATCAGCAGCAACTGGATTCGCTGCGGCGGAATGTGCTGCTGCTCATCATGCCGGTGTTCTTCTTGAGCACGGGATTGCGTACCGCCTGGACGATGGGCGGAGCGGCGGTGGCGCTGGCCGCTGCCGTGCTTTTGATCGCCGCGGTCAGCGGCAAATTGCTGGGCACGCGACTTGCGGGCAGCATTCTTCGATGGCCGCCGGGGGAGAGTTCGTTGATCGGCTGGCTGCTGCAAACCAAGGCGCTGATCATGATCATCTTCGTCAACGTTCTGCTCGATAAGGGCATCATCACCAGCACCACGTTCACGGCGCTGCTCTTGATGGCAGTCGGCAGCACCATGCTCACGGTGCCCATGGCGGTGCCGAGATTGCGGCGCCTGGCCGAGACTGACGATTACTTCACATAAGAGCCGCGAGGCGTGTACCCTCGGGTACGCTTCGCCGCATTGGAAGCCAGGGCCGCCTAGGTAAATTGAGATGGGGCCGGCAGATTACCCCGAAACTTGAGTCCCAGCTGACCGATCTGCGAACGACATCACAACGATATCGGTAGTTCCAGCAAGAATAGCGCTGCCTCGGGGATTCCCCGTGACGTCAATGACCGACAAATTTTAGGAGCTTTCATGCGCAAGATTCTCACCGCAACCCTGGCCGCCGCAGCGATGGCCGCCGGCGTTGCGCAAGCCGCGACCACCACCACGACTTTCGCGGTGACCGCGACGGTGCAGTCGACCTGTTCCGCGACGGCCGCTGCGTTGGCCTTCGGCAACTACACCCCGGGCACGGGCACGCTGACCGGCAATACCACCATCGCCGTCAAGTGCACCAAGACCACGCCGTTCACGGTTGCCCTCAACGTCGGTTCGACCGCAGGTGATACCTTTGCGCAGCGCCTGATGGGATCGGGCGTCAACACCTTGCAGTACAACCTGTATACCACCGTCGCGCTCAACACCATCTTCGGTGACGGCACCGCCGGTACCTCGACGGTCGCCGGCACCGGCGCGGGCATCGCGACGGCCAGCAACGTGACGGTGTTCGGTCAGCTTCCCGACAACGCCACCAACCAAGCGTCGGTACCCGGCGCCTACACGGACACCATCACGGTCACAGTTACGTATTGATCCCTGAGGCTCTTGCGGCGGATGGAATGGCCGCCGCAAGACATCTCGACTGTAATGTCCATTCCCCGAGGATTCGATGCGCAAGCTTCATGCAATGACATTGATCGTAGGTGCGATGACGGCCGGAATCGCCGGCGCCGCAACCACTACCACCACGTTTGCCGTCACCTCGTCGTTGCTTGCCACCTGTTCAGCGACCGCCACGCCACTGGCCTTCGCCGCCTATACCCCTGGCGGCGGCAACGTGGCGAATAACAGCACGATCAGCGTCAAGTGCACCAAAAATTCTCCGTTCACGGTTGCCCTCAACCGCGGCACCACCGCCGGCGGCACCGTGGCGCAGCGCTTGATGGCCTTCGGCGCCAACACACTGCAGTACAACCTTTACACCACCGCGGCGTTCACCACGGTGTTCGGCGACGGCAGCGGCGCGAGTCAGACCGAAGCGGGCACCGGAGCCGGCATTGCCACGGCCGTGGCGTTCACGGTCTTCGGACAATTGCCGGATAACGCAACCAATCAAGCCGTCGTGCCCGGCGCCTACACCGACACCATTACCGTCACGGTCACTTACTAGGCCATGCGCGCATTTCTCTTCGCGCTGCTGGCCTCAATGGCGATAGCTGCGCCCGCGACGGCCAGCACCTTCAATATTTCACCGATTCGCGCGCAGCTATCGGGCGGCCACAAGACCGAGGCGCTCACGCTCATCAATGCGGACGACAGCCCGGTGGTGGTGCAGGTCCGCGTCGTCAGCTGGTCGCAAAAGGACGGCACGGAACAGCTCGAAGACACGCGCGAATTGCTGGCGACGCCGCCGGTGCTGCAGATACCCGCCAATGGTCAGCAAATCGTTCGCGTGGCACTGAGGCGCGATCCGGACCCGGCCCAGGAGCTGACCTATCGCGTGATCTTCGAGGAAGTGCCGCAGGCCGCAGCAAAGGATTTCACCGGCTTGCGCGTGGCGCTGCGCCTGAGCATTCCGGTGTTCGTCGCTCCCGCGCACGGCAAGGCAAGTCCTCAAGTAGCCTGGCAGTCGCGCTGGCTTGCCAATGGTCAGCTTGAAGTCGCAGCCACCAACAGCGGCAGCGCGCATTTGCAGGTAACGGATTTCGAGGCGCAGTTTCCGGGATCGCTGATGCCGCTGCGCGGAATGACATCCAAGTACGTTCTTCCGGGCAGCCGGATGAGCTGGGTTTTGACGCCGCCGGCCGACGCGACCAGGCAGGGAGCGATTCCGATTCGTGGGCATAGCGACCAAGGCGATTTTTCCGCCGACGTTGCGCCCAGCGATCTCTAAAGAGCCGCGGATTGGCGCGTGCCCGCAGCAATGCGAAACCGGATTCCGCGCGCGCAGCCGACATATTCCGGCATTCTGGTGTTGATGCTGTATCTTGCGGCTCGTGCAGCATTGGCCGCGGAACCGCCCGACCTGCAGGAAGCCGTGCTGGAAGTGACATTGAGCGCCAAGGAACCGGGCGAGATGATGATCGTGCTGCGCGGTCGGGAAGGTCAGCTATATCTGGAACAGAACGACTTCGAGCGTTTACGCCTGCACCTGCCGCAAACCGCCCCCTACATGCATGACGGCCGCCGCTACTTCGATCCGACGGCCCTCAAGGGCTGTACGGTGGCGGTCGACGAGACCTCGCAGCGGGCCATCATCAGCGCGCCCGCCTCGGCGCTCGACACGACGCGATTGAGCGCGGCAGCGCGCCAGTCTCCCCCGGTGACGCCGGCATCGCCGGGGGCGTTTCTCAACTACCAATTGTCGGCGCAGCGGATCGACAGCCAGGACACCGGCGGCGCCTTCACCGAGCTCGGGGTGTTCGCAGCCGCGGGTGTCGTGACCAGCACCGCGGTTGCCCGCTACGGCGGCGCAGATTACGGCTACGCCAATCAGCTGGTCAGGCTCGATACCACCTACACCCGGGATTTTCCCGGCGTGCTCGAGACCTTGAATGTCGGCGACACCATCAGCGACACGGGCACCTGGGGATACGCACTGCGCTATGCGGGCGTGCGCTGGAGCCGCAACTTCTCCTTGCGCCCGGATCTTCTGACGACGCCGCTGTTGACCACCGGCGGCACGGCCACGGTGCCGTCAACCGTCGATGTTTTTGTCAACAACCAACTGGTGACCAGCAATCAGCTTCCGGCCGGTCCCTTCGTGATCGATCGATTGCCGACGGTGTCGGGCACCGGCGATGTCAGCGTGGTGGTGCGCGATGCGCTGGGGCGTGAGCAGGTGCTTACCCAGACCTTCTATTCGAGCACCACGCTGCTTGCGCAGGGTCTGACGCAATTCTCGGTCAACCTGGGCACCGTGCGCGACAACTACGCATTGGACAGCAATCAATACGGAGGAATGCTGGGCGAATACACCTATCGGCGCGGCCTTACCGATACCTTCACGCTGGAAGGCCACGCGGAATATCTCTCGGGAGACCCCAATGCCGCGGATTTCACCGATGCACATGCGGCCGGTTTGAACGGCGCCTTCGGCATCGGAAAAATCGGCATCCTCAACGTCACGGCCGCGGCCGGCGGTGACTCGAACGGCTCCGGCTGGCTGAGCGGCGCGGGGTTCGAACATCGCGGCACCAATACCAGTTTTGTCGTCAATGCCCTGTGGGCAAGTCCGGATTTCGCCCAGGTCGGCCAGGCGCTCGACGCGGCGATGCGGATGCGCGAGCGCGATCTGGTACAGACCGGCATCGGGCTGGGTCGCTATGGCTCGCTGTCGCTGGCGTACGTGCGCGAAACCTACCGGGATTCGCCGCTGCAGCAAACCTTGGGGTTGACGCAAACCATCACATTCGGCCGGACCGGCACGCTGAACCTCACGGTCACGCGCACGCATACTGCTGCAGAACTGCCGACGCCGGCGCAAAATTCCACCAGCGCCTATCTGATTTTTGTAGTGCCCTTGAGCAACCGGCGCGCCGCCTCGCTGACGGGTGTGGGCGGCAGCGGCGCCGGCGCGCCAACCAACCAGGTCATTGCTTCCTTAACCCAAAGCCCTCCGGTGGGTCCGGGTAGCGGCTATCGGCTGAACCTATCGACTGCCGGCAACTACGACGCCGACTGGCGCCAGCAGTTCCACAGTGCCGACCTGGAACTGGAGGCCGCGCGCAATATGGGCCTCAATGGTCAAAGCGCCACCTTGAGCGGTGCAATGACTTTCATCGATGGTCAATTGAACACCACGCGCTCCGTCAACGGCAGTTTTGCGATGGTCGATGTCGCGGGTCTCGCCGACGTACCGGTGTATGTGGAGAACCAACTGACCACGCATACCGACGACACCGGCAGGGCATTGCTCTACAACCTGCGTCCCTACGAGGCCAATCACATCAGCATCACGCCGGAAGATCTGCCGCTGGATACCACCATCGGCGCCAGCAGTACCGTCATGGCGCCGCCGTATCGCAGCGGCGTGATCGCGCGTTTCCCGGTCGAGCGCGTGCGCAGCGGCACCTTCCGCCTGGTGACCGAGGATGGCAAGCCCGTACCGGTGGGCGCGGTGGTGAAGCTCAAGGGCACGCTGTTTCCGGTGGTGCTGAACGGAATGGTGTATGTCACGGGCTACGATCACGGCATGTCCGCGGAGGCGAGCTGGACGGGCGGACACTGCAGTTTTCGACTCGAGCCGCCGCCGCCCGATGATCCGCTGCCGGACATGGGCACCATTCAATGCCGCGCCGTGAAGAGCGGCGATCCCGCCAAGGGCAGCGATCCCACGGTGCCGAGCCAATGAATCCTCGCCACATCTTCATCGCGCTGTGCCTGACGTTCAGCTTTGCGCCGCTCGCGCGAGCCGTCACCACGGTCAATTGCACCGTGAGCGCGGGCGGCATTGCATTTGGAATCTACAATCCTCTCAACGCCGTGGCCGATGCGTCCACCGGCACCTTGAGAGTCACCTGCACCGGCAGCGGGACCGGGTCGGCCACCGTCACGGTCAATCTCACTCTCAGCACCGGCATGAGCGGCAAGTATTCGACCCGGGAAATGTTCTCGGGAGCCAACACCCTGAACTACAACATCTACTGGAGCACGGCGTACGCACAGATCATGGGCGATGGCACAGGCGGTTCCTTTGCCGGCACCGCGGGTCCGTTCGTCGTGCCCGCGGGCGGCAGCAACTTCGCGACCGGAACGATGTACGGACTCATACCGGCGTCGCAGGATGTGGTGCCCGGCGGTTACTCCGACGTAATCACCGTCACCGTCACTTATTAGATTTTAGATTGACTCGAGCGGCCGCACCGCGAGGCGCACCGGCCAGGGATAATCGCCGGCGCCCAAGCCAGGCACGAGCGTGAATCGAAACCTCAAACTCAAGCGGACCACTTGCGGCTTCTGCCAGCGCTGCACGATGGTGCCGCCGTCCGCACCAAGCGCCAGTTCGGAGTCCAACCCCTGCACCACCATGGATGAAAGCATCGGCGTGACCGTCAATACTTCGAGCGCGAAGCCGCGCTGACTGTTGCTGCGGACCACGATCTGCGTCGGTTGCGCGACGTCGATGAAACCGCGCCGGACGTCGGCGGCTGAAATCTGCAAATCCACCGGGGCGGACTGCAGCTCGAGATTGGCGACGGCGAGTACCGTGGCGCTGACGGAAAAGTCCGTACGCACGTCCTTGGCACCGGCCGTGGCAACGCTTGCGGCAACGATGAGTGCGATGCGCGCCCCACTCAACCCGTGATTGTGCGAAGATTTGCTCAAGTCCTAAAGTAGCGGCAAAAAACCGCGGTACTTTAGTGATTGACTGCGCTCGCGCCTGCTGACATAACGTGGCGGGCGCTGTCAAGAGAAATACAACTACCGGGGAAGGCTCGCATTGATCACGCGCCGGCAAATGGCGATACCGCTCGCTCTATTGACCTGGCTCATCGCGCCGCTCTGCGCGCTGGGCGAGGGCACGGAGGAACTGTCGTCCGTGGTGGTCACCGCCACCCGCATCGCCGAGGACAGCCGCGATTTGCCGATATCGATCAATCGCGTCGATGCGCAGACCATTCAAAGCGGTCAGCTGCAAGTGAATCTGTCGGAATCGCTGGTGACGGTGCCCGGGGTGTCGGCGCAAAACCGGCAAAACTACGCGCAGGATCTGCAGCTGTCGGTACGTGGTTTCGGCGCCCGCTCAAATTTCGGCGTTCGCGGCGTGCGCTTGTATTCGGACGGCATTCCGGGAACCATGCCGGACGGCCAAGGGCAGTTCTCGCAATTCGATTTGAGCTCCGCCGACCACATCGAAGTGCTGCGCGGACCGTTCTCGGCGCTGTACGGCAACTCCTCCGGCGGCGTGATTTCAATATTCACGGAGGATGCCAAGCCCGGATACCTTTACGGGGCCGAAGTGGAGTACGGCGCGTTCAACACTCAGCGCTACGACCTGAAGACCACGGGAGACAACGGCGCCGTCAACTATGTGGTGGACACCTCGCACTTTCAAACCGATGGCTATCGGGTTCACAGCGATGCGCAGCGCAATCTCTTCAATGCCAAGCTGAGTCTCGCTCCGAGCGACACATCGAAGTTGACGGTAGTGGGCAACGCCATTGAAACCCCATTTGTGCAGGACCCCTTGGGTCTGACCCGCGCGCAATTCGAGGCCAATCCGACCCAGGCAGGCGTCAATGCAATTG
>DATMKO010000331.1:0-2727 GCA_035571175.1 Steroidobacteraceae bacterium
AACCGCGGTGCTGAATGACGACAAAGGCAGCTACGTACTCATCGTCAATGCGCAAGGCAAGGTCGAGCGTCGCGCGGTGCGCGTGACCGGCATGGTGCCAAGTGGCGTGACCGTTGCCGAAGGCATCAATCCCAAGGATCAAATCGTTACGACGGCCGGCGCGTTCCTGCAAGAGGGAGAGACCGTGAAACCGGTCGTGATCGCAGGCACGTCATGAAGAATATTTCCGCCTGGGCGATTCGCCACCCGGTGACCCCCATTGTGCTGTTCGTGGTGTTGTTTTTCCTCGGCACCGTTGCCTTTATTCGCTTGCCGATCAACTTGAATCCGGATGTTTCCTTCCCGGCAGTCGATGTCAATATTTCCCAGCCCGGCGCCGCGCCGCAGGAAATGGAGACGCAGATCGCGCAGAAAGTGGAAGGCTCGATTGCCAGCATCGGCAATATTCATCACCAGCAAACGCGCATTTCCGAAGGAAATGTGTTGATCATTATCGAGTTCAATATCGGCACGCCGATCGACCGGGCGGTCACCGACGTGCGCGACGCCATCGCCCGGGTACGCGCCGACCTGCCGCAAGGCATCCTGGAACCGCAGGTGCAGCGCGAGGATGCGGACGGCGGCACGTTTGCCATCTACGCCGTCACCACCACCGACATGACGCCCGAGCAGCTGAGCTGGTCAATCGACAACACCATCACCAAACGCTTGCTGGGTGTGCGTGGCGTTGCCCAGGTGCAGCGCATCGGCGGCGCCGATCGGGAAATTCGCGTGGAGCTGGATCCCGCGCGCATGCAGGCGCTGGGCTTGACGGCGGTGGAGGTCAACGAGCAGCTGCGGCAATTGAATGTGGATGCGCCCGGCGGCCGCGCGCAGGTCGGCGGCGGCGAACAGTCCATCCGGGTGCTCGGCGGCGCCAAGTCGGCCGCAGCTCTGGGCGACACTCTGATCATCGTGCCCGGGGGCAAATCGGTGCGGCTGAGCGAAATTGCCGACGTACACGACGGTATTGCGGAGATGCGCAGCCTGGCCAGACTCAACGGCCGGCCGGCAACGGCGTTCCAGCTATACAAGTCCAAGGGCGTCTCCGACGTCAGCACGGCGGAGGGGGTCGCCACGGAACTGGTCAAGATTCAAAAAGACAATCCATCGCTGCAAATCCAGCAGATCTTCACCACGGTCAATCACACCATCAAGACCTACCATTCAGCCCTCGAAGCCCTGATCGAAGGCTCGGTGCTGGCGGTTGCGGTGGTCTGGCTGTTTTTGCGCAATTGGCGCGCGACGCTGATCTCGGCGCTGGCCATTCCCCTATCGGCGATACCCACCTTTGCCTTCATGCAATGGATGGGCTTTACGCTCAACGAGATCACGCTGCTGTCGTTGTCCTTGGTGGCCGGCGTGCTGGTGGATGATGCCATCGTCGAGATCGAGAACATCGTGCGCCACATGCGCATGGGCAAGAGCGGATTCCGCGCCGCGATGGAGGCGGCGGACGAAATCGGACTCGCCGTGGTGGCCACCTCATTCACCATCATCGCCGTATTCTTGCCGGTGAGTTTCATGGGCGGCATCAGCGGCCAGTACTTCAAGCAATTCGGTCTGACCGTGGCCGCCGCGGTGTTCATCTCACTGCTGGTGGCGCGCATGATCACGCCGGTGCTGGCCGCCTATGCACTCAATCGCGATGCGATTCCGCACCGTGACGATGGCCCGATCATGTCCACCTATGTCCGAGCCCTGAAATGGTGCGTCGCCAATCGTTGGAAAACCATTGGATTCGGTACCTTGTTTTTTGCGCTGTCGCTTGGCGGTGGGATGTTGCTGCCGAAGGCCTTCGTGCCGCCGGAGGACTTTTCCACCTCGATTTTAAATATCGAACTGCCGCCGGGCGGCAAGCTCGAGGATACTGCCCGAGTGTCCGGCACCGCCACGGCCATCTTGCGCAAGCAGCCGGAAGTGACCGACGTCGTGGAATTCATCGGTTCCGATTCCGCCGAAGTGCGCAATGCGGAAGTCTTCGTCAGCATGGTACCGCGCAGCCAGCGCAAGGCGAGCGCCAAGGAATTCGAGCAGCGCCTGATGCCGCAACTCAACCAGGTTCCGGATGCGCGTATCAATTTCCAAAACTTCGGCTTTGGCGGCGGCCGTGATCTCTCGCTGTTTCTGGTGGGCGATGACCCAGCCCTAACGGAGCGTACCGGACGCAAGCTGCTGGATGAAATGCGCGGCGTGACGGAAATTCGCTCGCCGCGCATCAATGGCGACTTGCCGAGGCCGGAAATCGTCGTGCATCCGCGGCTGGATCTCGCGGCGCAATTGGGCGTGAGCGTGCAAAACATCAGCGAGACGATTCGGATCGCGACTATGGGCGATCTGCCGCAAAACGGCGCTAAATTTGCCTTGAGCGATCGCACCATTCCGATTCGCGTCAGCCTGCCGGAGAGGTCGCGGCGCGATCTGACCACGCTCGAGAATCTACCGGTTCCGACGAGCTCCGGGGCCAGCGTGCCCTTGAAGTCGGTAGCCGACTTGAGTTTTGGGGAGGGACCCTCGGCGGTGCGGCGCTACAACCAGAGCCGCCGCATCTACCTCGATGCGGACCTGGCCCCCGGCGTGCAATTGGGCACGGCGACAAAAAAGGTTTATGCGCTGCCGACACTCAAGAACTTGCCGCAGGGCGTGCGTTTGGTGGAAACCGGCGATACGGAGTTCATGAACGAACTC
>DATMKO010000332.1:0-8619 GCA_035571175.1 Steroidobacteraceae bacterium
GGGTGCCGCTGCCTGGAACCGGTTACGGGACAGCTCCAACCTTGGACGGCCGCTGGTTGCTGGTCGCGATTCCTTCCACGAATCAGGTGGCGGTGGTCGATTTGCACTCTTTGCAGGTGGCTCGCAGCATCGATGTGCCAACTACTCCGCAGGAGATCTTGGTGCGCCCCGATGGCAAGGTTGCCTATGTGTCGTGCAACCGCAGCGGCAAAGTTGCCGCCATCGATTTATCGCAATGGAGAGTGCGGACGCTGATTGTTGCAGGACAATTTGCCGACGGGCTCGCCTGGGCGCAATGAGATCCTGCCGAAGTTTCCCGATGCGCGGCGGTTAGCGCTAAACGGCGAACTCCTCGATGAGCGAGCGATAGTCGAAAAGGTCCGGGGTCTTCAGCCCGGCCTCCTTGCCTTGATCGTCCCACCGCCGCACGCGCACCGCGTCCTTGTGATAACGCTCGGCCTCGAACTTGGCGACTTCATGCGCGGCCATGGCGCCGCCCTGTAGCTTCAGAGTGACGACCGAGGCGGGACTCAATTTGGCGAAATACTCAGGATCCACGCTCAGAAGATAGCGCTTGGCAGGAACATGCAGACGCACCGGCTCCGAAACTTCGGGTCCAAAGCGCCTGGCGAGCCAGATTCCGCCGACCTGCTCATGATGCGCGTCCATGGTCCAGTCGCTGATATCGCTCGGTACATCGTCGATGAGGTGTCCGATGTCATGCAGCAGCGCGGCCAGGATAAGGGCCGGCGGCGCGGCGTCGGCTCGCGCAAAGTAGGCGGCCTGCAGGGCATGCTCGGTCATCGATACGCTCTCGCCGTAGTAGGCACTCGAACCGTGTTTTTGAAAGATGGCGAGAATCTCTTCTGCGACGTTCATGGTGGCAGATCCGCGGGGAACTCGCGGCGCAGCAGGGCCGCCTCGCTGAACACGCTGTCGCGAGTCAAATAGCAGCCGCGCAGATGTCGCGGATGCCGTCCTGATGAAAACGCCGTGCGGCCGTGCAGAATGCGTTGATTGTCGAACACCACGAGATCTGCGTCGCGCAGCCTGCACTGCAGATGAAACCTCGCGTCGCGCAGCAGCGCGGCGAAGCGCCGATAAGCGCCGTAGAACGCGTGTGCCTCGCGTGCTGCCAGCCGCAGCGGCGCAATCGAGCGGTTGTTGTAGTGCACGGCGCTCACCTCGCCGCGACAGGACAATTGAATCAGCGGTCTTTCGGCGAATAGCTCGGCGTCCTTGGAACGGTATAGAAAAGGTACCGGCGTCTGCGTCAAGATCGCGAAGGTTTCCGGGGACTCATCACGCAGGTGCTCCGCCATGGCAAAGCCATCGGCGAACAAACTCTCGCCGCCATCCGGCGATGCGACCAATGCGTGCAATACTTGAAATCCCGGCACCGGTTCACGATAGGGATTGTCGGTGTGCAGTCCCAGGCCAAGATCGGAATACGCCAGATTTTCCGGCTGCGCTACCGAGCGGACGTCGAACACCAGCCCGTAATTGGTCTCCGCGACTCGACCTACCAGTGCCGCGGCATCCAAAATGCCGTTGTCGTTGGCGGGTGCGCCGCTTAAGAACGCGATGCCGTCTTGCAATAGCCGCTCGAGCCACAGCGCGCGCAGCGCCCGGTCGTTCTGGGCCGCTGAGAACGCCGCCCACGCGAAGTCGCGCGCGGCGTCGAGATCTGCGCCCTTAAGCCAGCGCCGGCGGGTACACTCAGGCCGATTTGTGCGGCGATTCGGCGCCTGCGCAAGCAGCCATTGAAGATCAAAGGACGCGGTGCGCGGCTCGGTTTCCCATTCGATGGACACCGCGCCGTCGCCGGCCGCCGCGGACCGGATCTTGGGATCCTCGGGCAGATCGGCGACGTCGACGAGCCGCTGTCCGCTGTGAGAATCGCGGTCCTCGCGCAGATTGTCACGCAGCCAGATACTCGCGTATTCGCCGAAAGTCCCGTCGCTCCATTCAATGCAGAGACTGTCGGGATTCGACCAGAGGCGCTTCGCCGCGACAGCACTATTCACGGCAGATGCTTGCCTCTTGCGGCTGCCTTTACGCTCAACAAGTACAGATAGCCGGCGCCGAGCGCCGCCAGTGCGCTGACGGCGGCCAGGGCCACGAACACCCCCTGCCAGCCGAAGGCCACCGAGACTCGACCGATGCCCTGGCCGGCGACGACCGCGCCCATATAGCCGACGCCGTCAATGATGCCCGATGAGGCTGCGCCGGCCTGCTTGCCGCCGAAATCGAGTGCGAATGCGCCGCCGAGATACGAATAGGGACCGAGCAGGCAGAAGGCGATGGTGCCGATGGCAATCAGCGGCAGCAGCGGGCCCGTGGCGCTGCTTCGCACGGTCATCAACACGAGCAGGGCGGCCGCCGTCGCGCCCAAGCCTACGAACATGATCAGCGACCGGCTGTTCGCGCCGAGACGGTCGCTGAGCCAGCCGGTCGCCAGCACGGATACCGCACCGACGCCCGGAAACACCGCGCTCATGCGCGCCGCGTTGCTCATGCTGTAGCCCAGATACTCCCGCAAATAAGACGGAGTCCAAAAGTTGAAGCTCTCGCGAATTATCGTGCATCCCAAAGACAGCAGGCAAACCAGCAGGAATGCGCGGCTGCGAATCAGGGGCAGCAACAACTCGCTCCACGATTGCGGCCTCGATTCCGAGGCCGCAAACAGGTTGAGAGGATTGGGCTTCGCCTCGACGAAGCCCGCATCGAGGCGCGACTCGCGCAGAAAAAAGAAATTGAGGACCAGCAGCAGCGCGACGACCGCAGCGGCGAAATAAAACAGGATGCGCCAGCCGAAGCCATGCTCGATCAGCATTCCCATCCACTGCCGTGCCGCCGCATCGCCAATGAGGTAGCTGATGCTCAAGATGCCGATGATCATTCCATAGGAGGAAAAGTCGAACCATTTCGATGAGACCTTGATCAGTCCCGCCCAAGAGATCGACTGTGTCAGGCGGTTGCCGATCCACGCTATGGTGAATACCGGCAGGCTCAAGCCCGAAGCGAACATCAGCGTGAACGCGGCCGCCCCGCCCAAGCCGATGAGGAAATTGATGCGGCCGCCCCAGAAGTCGCCCAATCCGGTCAGGAAAAGCTTACCGAGAGCGTACGCCAGCACGCCAAAGGACGCTATCGACCCCATGCGAATGATGGCATCGGCATGGCTGACTCCATGCTTGACCAGTTCTTCGACCAAAAGCGGCGTCGCAACCGAAAGGTCTGCGCGGCAGAAATACAGTGCGCCGTAGCCGCCAAACAGCAGCAGCACGACGACGGTTTGACGAATCCGCAGGGATCGGGTTTGCGCCCGGTCCATGGATGCAGCCGGGCCGACCGCGCCTAGAATGGCTTCAGGCGCTTCCTTTATGTGCGTTGGCATCCGAGAATTGTACTCTCAAGGATTAACGGAATTGACAATGTGACAAGTGAGGTCGAAGAGCGAATCCATCGGGCGTTGCAATCGCACCCGCTCGAGCGGATCGAAAATGGCTACCGGTTGATACACCCGGCGGCGGCGGGGGTCAGCATCTTGCGGCTGCTGCCGGGCAATGGGGTTAGCGATGGATCGCAGGTCGCTGCAATTGCCGAAATTGTTGCTGAATACAATACGTCGGGGCTTCCTGCGTTTCATGCAACCGGGGTGCAGAGACTCAACGCCATGGCGGTTCACGGCGCCTATCATCTGCGCAACGGACGCCTGCGGCAGACGGCTCAATACACGATCTATGCCAATGAATCATCGGCGCACCTCGCGGCACAGACCATTCTGAACGCTTTTGGCGGGCAGCTGCCGCTCGGACGATCGGTTGCGTTGGCGACAACTTCCACGGAATGTTTGCAGCAGCAGCGGCTGCATCACGCGATGCCGCGCCAATGGCAGCAGCCGCTGGATGAGCAGTCGCTGCAGGCAGCGAGAACGATGTTTCAGGAGCGCGGCTTGGCGGCATCGAACAACGCCATCGCCTTCTGGACCGAATTCCCGATGAGCGGCGATTGCCCCTCGCGGGCGATAGATCCGCAAGCCGATACCGCATTGCTGCAGGTCAACGTGGGAACTCCGCATCCCATTGCCGGCGCCGGATATCTTGCGACAATTTCGCTGCCCCTGGCCGAAGCCCCTCCCAATGCCGCCGAGGTCTGCCGCCGGCTCAATGCGCTGGAGCTCAAACAACCGGATTTCGTACCCAGGCTCGGCGCCTGGGGCCTGCACGGGTCCAACGATTTGCCCGGGTATAGCTGCTTCATACCTTGCTCAGAGCCCACCGAGGATTTGCACAAGACCATCATGTGGTGGTGCGTGCTGCGCGCCGGCTGGCTCAGGACACGATTTTGGATTGCCAAAGCGGGCCTTGATCTTGCGGCGCTGTTAAATGGGTGACGCAGTGAAGCTCTGGCACTGCAAAGGCTCGCGCTCGCTTCGCCCGCTGTGGGCGCTGGAAGAACTCCGCTTGCCGTACCAGCTGGAAACCCTGCGGTTCCCACCGCGTGTCGAACACAAGGATTTTCTCCTTATCAACGTGCTGGGTACCGTACCGTATTTCACGGATGGTGAGATTCGCATGACCGAGTCCTCGGCAATCTGCCTTTACCTGGTCGAGAAATATCGGCGCCATGAATTCGGGCTGCAGCCGGAGCATCCGGAATACGCGGACTATTTGAACTGGCTGTTTCATAGCGATGCGACATTGACTTTTCCACAGACGCTTGTGCTGCGCTACAGTCAATTGGAATCCGAGGATCGCCGGCAACCACAGGTCGCAGCGGACTATCGCCGCTGGTACTTGGCAAGGCTGCGCCTGCTCGATTCCCACATCAAGGCTCGGGAATATCTCTGCGACAACCGCTTCACGATTGCCGATATCGCGATCGGCTTCGCGTTGTACCTGGGCGAATTGCTGAACCTCAGCGAGGAATACACGCCCGCGGTCGGCGCTTACTTGACCCGGCTGAAGGCGCGGCCGGCATTCATGCGCGCCATCGCCCTGGGATAGCCGATGTGAATGCGGCGAGTTGCGCGCGCGAACTTTCCGGCCGAGAATGCCGATGGCTTCACTTTGACAAAAACAGGCCGGTAATGAATTTACGGCGCCGCATTCCTGCGATTTCAATATTGGCCGCTGCCGTAATTGCGCCGCCCAGCATGGCAAGTACGTCCGCGAGAAACGCACTGACTGGAACGTGTCCGGCAGGATATCAAGTCAAAGCGGGCCTCAATGTGGATTTCCCCAGCGACGGCAAGATGCGCGCGTTCGTGGTTACACCTCCCGCGGACTTAAGCACGCCGGTGCCGGTCTGGGTCTCGTTGACCGGCTCGGTGGAGTCGACCAACGATAATCTCCATGTTGCACGCAGCGGGGCGAACGCGCTGCTTGCCGGCAATGGCTTCATGGTCATTGGTCCGGTTCGCGACTGCGCAAATCAGGATGCAGACCTGCGCGCCGGGGTCTGCAACGGTCCTGGCATTGACGGCTGGAACTGGCGGCCATGGACTGAAGGGCGCGCGGGTAATGCGAGCGGAGATAAATTCAAGAGCGACGAGGGACCGGATTCACGATTCCTCATTGCCGCCGTGAAATGCGTCGCGACGCAATATCCGCTGGATTCGCGCCGGCTTTTCGTCGGCGGCATCTCCTCGGGGGGCACCATGACCAATCGCGCGCTGACGTTCCGGTCCGACTTTTGGGCCGGTGGTCTGCCGATTTCGGGAGAATGGTACGTGACACAGGATGATGGGACCGCGCTCTCCTTCGACGCGGCGCGAGCCGCGGTTCAGGCGAATCCGGGTAAAATCTTTCAAGGCCGCGTGGCACCCTTCCCCTTGAAGACCAAACTCGAGCCGATGATCGTGATCGTCGTCTGGGGCGGAGAAAATGACCTGTGGAAGTGTTCCGGGATCCTATGTGCCGATTACCGGCCGTCGACGCAGGCTGCTGCGAATTATTTCAGTTCGATTCCGGATGTCGTCGAAATTTCGTGCTCGAGCAGCCACGGCCACATGTGGCCTCAAATCAACACTCAGGCGTTCAATCTGTGGACGTTGACCACGCTGGCATCGCATCCCAAGGGCACTCCGGCATCGCAATTCAAGCTGACAGCGCCGCCCGAGGGCTACAGCTGTAAAACGGGTCCGTACACAGACCACTACTAGGAGCGCGTCGAAGACTGCTAATCTTGCAACCGGGGAAGCGGCACGCCAGCGGAGGGGAACATGAACTTTACGGATGCGATAAAAACCTGTTTCAACAAATACGTGGATTTCGATGGCTGCGCATCGAGGCCTGAATTTTGGTGGTGGGTGTTGTTTACCTGCGTTGCTTCAGCGGCTCTGCAAACCTTCAGTTGGAACCTGTCCGCGTTGTTTTCGCTGGCGACCTGTCTGCCGAGCATTGCCGTGACTGCGCGGCGACTGCACGATACCGATCGCAGCGGCTGGCTGCAGCTGCTCTGGTTCATTCCGATTATCGGCTGGATTCTGTTGATCATTTGGTGCGCTGAAGCTGGGAAACCCAATCGATACGGCTCGGCGCCGGGGCCTGCTGCAGCCTGATGCGAGCAACATCGCGGTCTACGAAACTCATGAGGAAGTAAGTATGTGCGAACATGACGATCTGGATGAATTTGCGCGGCGCTCGAGCGACGTGACACGCAGGCAATTTGGCGCAATGGCACTGGGTGCCGGCTTGGCGGCGGTATGGCCAAAGCTTGCCAATGCCATGGAGACCAAGGGAGCGGATGTCGAAATAAAGACCGCCGACGGAATGTGCGATGCCTATTTCGTGCATCCCGCGAAGGGCAAATTCCCCGGCGTGCTCATCTGGCCGGATATCTTCGGCTTGCGCCCGACCTTCAAGCAGATGGCCACGCGGCTCGCCGAGTCCGGCTATTCGGTGCTTGTCATCAATCCTTTCTACCGCACCAAAAAAGCGCCGACCGCGCCCGATCATCCGGATTTCAATGATCCCCCGACGCGTCAGGCGCTCTTGACCCTCGCGGGTACCTTGAATCCCACGACGGCGGTGACGGATGCCAAGGCATTCGTCGCGTATCTGGACAGCCAGCCTGCCGTCGACAAGAAGCGCAAGATGGGCACCACCGGATACTGCATGGGCGGGCCCTTCGTGCTGCGAACGGCTGGGACTTTTCCGGACCGCATCGGCGCAGGAGCCACATTTCACGGCGGCGGTCTCGTTACCGACAAGCCGGATAGCCCGCATCTCTTGATCCCGGAAATGAAGGCGCATTTTTTGATCGCGATCGCCGAAAACGACGACATGCGGCAACCAGAGGCCAAGACTGTGCTGCGCGATTCATTCGCGAAGGCACAATTGCCCGCGGAAATCGAAGTCTACGCGGGCACACTGCACGGCTGGTGCCCGCCTGACGCGCAGGTTTACAACCACGATCAGGCGGAGAAAGCCTGGAGCCGGATGCTGGTGCTGTTCGGCAGTTCGCTCGCCTAAAGCAAGCTTATCTCCGGAGCCTTCGCGGGCAAATAGAATCCGAGAGATCGGTCGCGGTTTTAGGGTGCAAAGCGGCGCTACATTCCGCGGGTACGTCCCCGCGGAGGGTATCGCATGCGCGCCTTCATGGCTCTTCTCTTTGCCATATTGCTGGCGCTGCCATTCGCAGCGGCAAGGTGCGCGGACTTCGGTCCCATCTCGATCACGGTGCCGCCGGGATTTGATGGGCCCATCGGCGGCGGAAAAGGCAGTGCAAGGACGGCTGCTTGGATTAGACGCCACGCCGACGCCCAAGGCGGGACGCTGCTGCAGGTGACGACTTATGACGACGGGCCGGACTTGCGAAGCAGTGGTTGGCAGGCTCGAGCTCAGAGCGCAAAGAAATATCTATTGGAATTCGTCGCAGGCGTCGCGCAACAGCGCGAAAATTTCCAACTGGGGGAGGTCGAATCCCTTTCCCTGGCCGGCGAGCCGGCGGTCCGGGTGAAATGGACAGGGACCGTTGGCAGCGCAACTGCGATTGGGGTGATGTACTGCGTCCTCCTCGACACTGCCATCGTGAGTTTTCACACCCAAGACACGGGATCGGAAATCACGGATGCGATGAAAAGCGCGATGGCAGCCATCGAAAGCATGAAGGTTCGACAGCAGCGTTTATTGGGCGGCTGAACCCTGCTGAAGATACGGCCTCATCCGCCGCATGCCCTGCTCGATCTGGCTGTAGCCCTGCTGCTGTTCCGGGGTCAGCAGTGCGTTGATCTTGGCGTCGCTGTCCTTCATGATGCTTTGCACTTGGCTCATTCTCTGCTGCGACGGCAGGGAGGCATCATTGCGGATCGCTTGAATCTTCTGCTGGCGCTCGGTGATGATGGGCAGGATCTGAGATTTCTGTTCGTCGCTGAGCGAAAGCCGCTTGCCGAGCATCTCCACGACTTCAGTGGGACTGTGTTGCGGCGCGGCCGGCGCTGCGCCGGGGGCTTGCGTCTGGGACGGGGATTGAGCGTGAGCCGACATTGCGGCCGCGCCGCCCAGCAGAATTAGCAGCACAAATAGCGGTTTCATGGGTGTCTCCGGCTAATCGGTGTGTAGGCAATATCGCCGCGGTACCACAAGGCGTTAGGATCGACGCCACGGAGAA
>DATMKO010000333.1:0-11755 GCA_035571175.1 Steroidobacteraceae bacterium
GTTGGTCAGGTTCTGCGAGGTGAAATAGGCGCTCGGATTGTCGGCGGCGGAATTGACCTTCTTCCCGGTCGCCAGGTGTTCCTGGGTCGTAGTCAAATCGCGAGAGGTCTGCTGAAGCGACAGCAGGTTGTTCCGAATACCTGCGGTCAAGGTGATGTCAGACATAGTCGTGTACCCTTCTGGTTACAGGCCGTACTGGCTTGCACTTGCTGTACGTGCCGTACTGGCGAGTGCTCGGTCCGATCAACATGATCGGGTTGCCAGAGGATTGCCTCAATCGACTTAAAGACGTGTAAATCTGTGTAGTCCCGGGGGTTTTGTGCATTGCCGGCCGGCAGCGGCTCGTACGCTCCGCCTAACGCTCGCCATGCCCTTTCCACAAGCGTTTCGATCCGTTTGGCGGATTTCGCGCGTCCGCTTAAACCACTGTTAACCATTTCTCTCGGTAATTGCTTAACCATGATTGGAAAGTCGCGCGGCACGACGGGGAACGATTGCCTTGCAAGGTGCCTCGCACGGCTCTTCCAAGCCGCCGCCGTAATGGCTGCGCCGGCCGACCACTGAAGGGTGATCCACCATGCCCGCCTTTGCCAGAATGAGAACCGCACCGATCGTCGCCGAACACCGCTCGACACGCAGCGCTTTGCCGGGGAGCGCCGCCACGCCCGGTGCCAGATCTGATGCCGCGCAAGCGGGCTCGTCGAGCTCGAGCGCGATGGCGTCAGCGGCGATCAATCTCGTCGTCGCCACGCCCTGCTTCGGCGGCCAGATTTCCGTCCTCTACGCGGCGTCGCTGTTCAAGCTGCAGACGCTTTTGCGCGCCTATCGCGACATCAACCTCAAGTTGATCTTCAAGGACGGCGATGCGCTGATCACCCGGGCGAGGGCAAGCCTGCTGTCGCAATTTCTCGACGATCCGAGCGCGACCCACCTGCTGTTCATCGACGCCGATATCGGTTTCGAGCCGGACCAGGTTGTGCGGCTGATCGAGTGCGGCGCTGACATGTGCGCGGCGGTCTATCCGATCAAGCGCATCGACTGGCAACGCATGAAAAACGCGCTATCGGGCGCCCAACCCAATCCGGCTGCATCCCTGCAATACGCGCTGGAAGTCGAAGATCCGAACGCCGTTATCGCGAACTCTGGCTTCATCAAGGTTCGCTATGCCGGCACGGGATTTCTCATGATCCGGCGCGCGGCGCTCGAGCGCATGTGTGCGCACTATCCGCAGCTTCGCTATAAGCACGACCACTCGATCGACGCCGCAACTGAAAGCGACAACCGGTTTGCGCTGTTCGAATGTGCGATCGCTGAGGACGGCACGTATCTGAGCGAGGATTTCGCCTTCTGCAAGCGCTGGACCGACATGGGAGGCGAGATCTGGGCCGACCTCAACAGCCGGCTGCATCACATCGGACCGATGACGTTCTGCGGCGATCTGGCTTTGCGATTCGCGCAGGCGAGGTAGGGCAGGGATAGCATCGCCGCGGCCGATCAGATCACGACAGCATGTCGACCAAAGAGCCGGCGGCACCGGAATCCGACAGCAGCGATGACGCTGTGCTCACCATTTCGGTGGCCGGCGTCGTGTAGCTCTTTGCGGTCGACGCGGTGTTGCTCGTGTTGGACGAGGACTGCGTTGTGGCCGGCGTGCTCGGGGCCGGCACTGTTGTCTTGGTCGGCATGAAGGTGCTGTGGCCCACGCCGAAGCCGATATTGGAGGCGTAGATGCCACCGACCATGATTGCGTCGGTGGTATTTTTGCTGTTGACCACCAGATTTCCATTGCGGCTCAGCGACGCGGTCACCGCCGCATTGCCAAAATCATTCGCGTTAATCGCCTTCAGCAGATCGCCAACCGTGTCCGTTCCGGTCGAGGTGTATGTCGTCGTGTTTTTGCCGGCACCGATAGTAATCTCGCCGCCAGAAAGGATTCCGAGAAGTGACAGCGGAGTGCTTATCGAAAGCGCTTTTGTTCCGGTTCCGGTGGCCGCAACGGGGATGGTTTGTGAGGGAGTCGACGAGGCAGTGGTGGACGATGACGGCTGGCCCGTATTGCCCGATAGGACGTTCTGGATTTCTTGCGAGAGTTGCGTATTGACGCGGTTCAGGGCGCTCTGGTTGGCAATACCGGCGAGACCCTTGCCCAATGCGGTCTCAGCCGAGGCTATGGCATTGATGACCGAGGTCGTGGCCGCAAGCGAGTTGTCTTTTTGCTTGCCTTGCTGCCAGAAACTTTGGTCCTGCTGCCAGAAACTGCCGATACTTCCGATGCTCATTCGCGGGTTACCTGCCGGAATTCGGCTCGAGGTAATTGTGCCTGAGCGAGGTTAACTTTGAGTCTATCTATAGACCGGACTTACCTTTGATTAACTATATTGTCCGACGCTGTCGTATCTATAGACTCCATCGCCAGCGACGCTCGACGTTATTGCTCGCGCTGCAGGAGAAGGTTGCCGTTCGGTCTGCCTCTCACAGTGAACTATCCGCATGACCCAGCATGCTGCTGCGCAAAGCGCGCCTCTTGTCCAGCAAGCGCTCGCGCTGCACCAGGCCGGCCATCTAGAGGAAGCTGAGCAGATCTATGAATCCGTGCTCGCGAGCGACCCGCACAATTTCGACGCGCTGCACCTCGCCGGCGTGCTTAAACACCAGCAAGGTCGTTCGGTCGATGCCCTGCGCCTCGTGGCCACCGCGCTTGGGACGCGGCCCGGAGCAGCCGACGCTCTGATTAATTACGGGGTGATTCTCGATGCGCTCGAACGCCACCAGGAGGCGCTCGCCGCATTCGACGATGCCTTGGCAAACCACGCTGAAAGCGCCTCCGCGCATTACAACCGCGGTCGAGCATTGGCCAGCCTTGGCCGCCACTTTGAGGCGTTGGCAAGCTGCGAGAAGGCACTCGTGCTCGCCCCCGGGCACGCCGCTGCACGAATTAATCACGGTAATGCGTTGGCCGCACTGGGCTGTCACCAAGAGGCGCTTGTCGATTACGATACGGTGCTGGCATCGCAACCGCGGCACGCGCCGGCGCAAACTCGGCGCGGCAATGCTCTGATTGCGTTAAAGCGGCACGAGGAAGCGCTCGCCGCCTACGATGCGGCACTGGCGCTCGTGCCCGGTGACGCTGAGGCACTCAACAATCGCGGCGTGGCGCTTAATGAACTTGGGCGTTCCGCAGAGGCTCTGGAGAGCTGTGAGCTTGCACTTGGCGGGCGGTCCGACTACGCCGATGCGCTCTATAACAAAGGCAACGCGCTGCTTGGGCTCGGGCGGCTTGAGGAGTCGTGCGCTAGCTATCGAGCGACGCTTGCGCTCGAGCCGCGGCGGATCGATGCGCTAAACAATCTCGGACTGGCGTTGCTCGGTCTGAAAAAGCCTGAAGAGGCGCTAGGGAAATTCGAAGCCGCGCTTCTGGTCGACGTCGACCACATCGAAACAATCCATAATCATGCCAACGCGCTTTTGCGGCTCGATCGCTTGGAGGAAGCGCTAGTTGCCTGCGATAAATGTCTCGCCCAAGAGCCGGAGCAGCCGGACGCACTCAATACCCGCGGGGTCGTCCTTGGCAAGCTCGGCCGCCATGCAGAGGCCCTGGCGAGCTACGACGCGGCGCTGGAGGCCACGATTCGCCCCGACATCGAAGTCAATCGCGGCACCGCACTACTCAATCTCGATCGCATCGACGAAGCACTCGCCTGCTTCGACGCGGTGATCGCGCGCCAGCCCGCGAATATCAGCGCTCTCATCTACCGCGGCAACGCATGCATAAAGAATAAGCACTTCGACGAGGCATTGACCAGCTATGAGCAAGCGCTGGCGGTCGAGCCGGACAACCCGATCGCGCTTACCGACCGCGGCGTCGCGCTGAGCTTGTTGGATCGCTTTGAAGAGGCTGTTGCCAGTCACGAAGAGGCACTCCGCATCGAGCCCCATATCGTCGGCGCTCATCTCAATCGTGGCAACGCGATGCTCAAGCTGTCGCGCCTGCAGGAAGCGCTGGAGGCCTACACCGAGGCGCTGGCGCGCGAACCGGTAAACGCCGAGGCTAATTTCAACGCGGCGATTACACGTCTGTGCCTGGGCGACTATCGCGAAGGTTGGAAGCAATACGAGCACCGCTGGGGAACGAAACACTTTGCGGGACATCGGCCTACCTATCCGCAGCCGATGTGGCGCGGCGAAGACATAGAACGCAAGAGGATCGTGCTGAACGCCGAGCAAGGCATGGGCGACGTCATCCAGTTCGTGCGCTATGCGCCACTGGTCGCGGAGCGCGGCGCCGAAGTCATCCTCGCGGTGCCGCGCGCGCTCAAGGCGCTGGTGGAAACCGTGCCCGGCGTTTCGCTCGTGGTGGCGAGCGGCGACGCGCTGCCAAATTTCGATCTGTATTGCCCGCTGATGAGCTTGCCGCTGGCGTTTGGTACTGAGCTCGAAACAGTGCCGGTGAACATTCCCTATCTGCGGCCTTTTTCGGACCGCCTCGCTGTCTGGCAACCGCGCATGCCGGATAACGGAAGGGTGCGTGTCGGCTTTTGCTGGGCCGGCAATCCCGATTTTGGCAACGACCGGCATCGCTCGATCCCGCTCGAGCGCCTTGCCTCGCTGTTTAGCGTCCCCGGAATCGATTTCGTTAGCTTGCAAAAGGACGTGAGCTCGGAACAGGCCGCATTGTTGGAGCAGCATGGAATCGTGCAGCTTGGCCAGCAATTCGAAGATTACGCGGATACCGCGGCCGTCGTGGCGATCCTCGACGTTATCGTCGCAGTCGATACCTCGGTAGCGCACCTTGCCGGCGCGATGGGCAAGGTGACTGCCCTCCTGTTGCCGTTTTCGCCAGATTGGCGCTGGTTGCTCGATCGCACCGACAGCCCCTGGTATCCGTCCATGCGGTTGTTCCGGCAAACCGCAATCGGCGACTGGGAAAATCCGCTCGAGCGGGTTCGCCTCGAACTTGAGGATGTGGGGCGACGCCCGAGGGTGAAATGATCGCATTTCCCGAACGCGTCGTGCCGGCCAAATACGGCGTACATTAAGGAGCTGTTAACCGTATGGGGCTGAGGCTTTTGTGGCGATTCCTTCTCGAGGGCACATCATGAAACTGCGCTTGCCGGACGTAACACTGGTCATGATCGACACGCAGTGCCACGAACTTGCGCGCCTCGCCATGGAAGATTCGCTGCGTAACATTGAATTCGGCGGTGCCGTCATATTTTCGGACGAGCCAATCAACGTCGCAGGCGTCCGGTGGGTCAAAGTACCGAAATGGCCAAACATCGCTGAATGCTCGCACTTCATGTGGTACGAATTGCCCGATTACATTGAAACCAAATGGGCGATCAACATTCAGTGGGATTCCTGGATTGTCGATGTAAGTTGCTGGACCAATGAGTTTCTTCAATACGACTACGTTGGCGCACCGTGGTGGTACGACGACAATCTCAATGTTGGTAACGGCTGTGCATTACGCTCGCGATCGCTGATGCGTTTCCTGCAGGTGAACAAAGAGCGTTTTCCACTGGCGATAAGCCAGGAAGATCATCTTATTGGTCGAGTCTACCGGTCGGCGCTCGAGAAGAGTGGCTTCAAGTGGGCACCGGAGACGCTCGCTTCGCAGTTTTCGCTTGAATGCACGCGGCCGTCGGATGACTCGCGGCACTTCATGTTCCATGACAGCTTCAACTTCCCATACGCGCTTGAAGAGGAGCGTCTGGCAGAACGTGTGCGGCTCATGCGGGCCAATCCCGCTATCGCCCACAAGGTCGCCGAACTCGATAGTGGCAGGCGGCCAATTATTGTCCCGCGCCTGGGTGCCTCGCAAAAGCCGAATCACTCGGCTCGCCTGAGTACCCAGAGCCCGAATGGTGGAAAAAAGAACGTGCAAACTTTTCGCGAATTTCAGAAAGAGCGCGTCGATGAGCTTCTCGCGACGAAACGATGTGTCTACCCGGGCGACACTGCCGACGTGCATAATTTTCTGCCTGGACTCGCCGAGCTTATTCTGCACACCCAGCCGCGGACCGTCATCGAGATCGGGTCCGACAGAGGCGTATCGACAGAATTGTTCCTGCTGACCGCGGCACGCGTCGTTGCAGTCGATCCGTGGGAGAACCCGATATCCTTTCAGGAGTTCGTCGAACGCTGCGCCGGCTATCCTCATCTAGAAGTCTGTCGCGGCAACAGTCCTGAGGCCCTCACCCAGTTCGGTGTCGAATTCGATATGTGCTACATCGACGCAGACCACAGTTACGAGGCGGTTCGACGCGATATCCTGGCGTGCACAAGGATCGTCAAGCCTGATGGATGGCTCGCTGGCCACGACTATCACCAGCCCCAGGTTGAGCAAGCAGTGTTGTCGATGGTCGGCGAACCAATAAGATTTCGTGACGGTTCTTGGCTAGCGCGGAATCATCTCGCGCAGCGTTCCTTTGCCGAGCATGGCATCGCGATGACACAGGCGATGTAGATCTGCGCTGCGAGGCCACCGAGCTGTCGTTCCAAGGGGGCTCTCATCGATGGCGCTCTTGACGGCATCTTTGCCACGCAACTGCCCCGACGAAGCCGCCGGCGACGGGCGCTCAAAGCCAAGCAGAAGTCTTCGAATCGATGGATTACCGAACCGTAGGGTGCTGACTTCGATATCAGTGGTTCGCATGCGTGAGCTTCTTCGATTTCGCTTGCGATAGACCGACATGAAGAAACAGCCGAAAATTCGATTTGGCAATATGCCGAAAGGATTCGGTGAGCCGCAGCAAACGCAACTGTGTCGCATTGCCCTATTGATGGCTGACGCATTGGGCCTGCATCAGGCCGGTAGACTGGCGGAAGCCAAGAAAGTCTACGAACAAGTGCTGGATATTCAGTCTGATCAATTCGACAGCCTGCACCTCCTCGGCGTAATTCATTTCCAGTGCGGCAATCCGGCCGCGGCCGTTGAGCAAATAGATCGCGCACTGAAAAGAAACCCCAATGACGTCGCTGCCCTCAACAACCGCGGCAACGCGCAGCTGGCGCTGCGGCGGTTCGATGAGGCTCTTGCGAGCTACGATCGAGCGCTGGTGCTGCGACCCGCATACGCCGACGCGCTGTGCAACCGGGGCGCGGCTCTGCACGCACTGAGGCGCTACGATGAGGCGCTTGCGGCCTGCGATCGCGGCATCGCGTTGCAGCCGGATTACGCCGAGGCGCACTCCAACCGAGGCAACACGCTGAGATCACTGCGGCGGTACAACGAGGCGTTGGCAGCTTGTGACCGGGCGCTGGCGCTGGTGCCGGACTTCGCCGAGGCGCACTGCAATCGCGGCAGCGCACTGCATGCTCTGCAGCGGTTCGATGAGGCTCTGGCGAGCTTTGACCGAGCACTGGCGCTGCGACCGGCATACGCAGACGCGCTGTGCAACCGCGGCGCGGCTCTGCACGCACTGAAGCGCTACGACGAGGCGCTTGCGGCCTGCGACCGCAGCATCGCGTTGCAGCCGGATTACGCCGAGGCGCACTCCAATCGAGGCAACACGCTGAGGTCACTGCGGCGGTACAACGAGGCGTTGGCGGCTTGTGACCGGGCGCTGGCGCTGGAGCCGGATTTCGCCGAGGCGCACTGTTACCGCGGCAGTGCCCTGCATACTCTGCAGCGGTTCGACGAGGCACTGGCGAGCTTTGACCGAGCACTGGCGCTGCGACCCGCATACGCCGACGCGCTGTGCAATCGCGGCGCGGCTCTGCATGCGCTGAAGCGCTACGATGAGGCGCTTGTGGCCTGCGATTGCAGCATCGCGTCGCAGCCGGATTACGCCGAAGCGCACTCCAATCGAGGCGTTACACTGCAGGACCTGATGCGCTGCGAGGAGGCGCTGGCGAGCTTCTCCCGGGCGCTGATGCTGCGGCCGGATTTTGCCGGCGCCCATAACAACGAAGCGCTGTGCCGGCTGCTCATTGGCGACTTTGAACGCGGTTGGCAAAAACACGAATGGCGGTGGCAAGCCGATCAGCTCGCCGATGAAAGGCGCCACTTTCCGCAGCCGCTGTGGCTTGGCTCAGGCGAGCTCGCAGGAAGGACCATTCTTCTGCACGCCGAACAGGGCTTCGGCGATACGCTGCAATTCAGCCGCTACGTTCCTCTGGTTGCGGCGCGCGGCGCCCGTGTCATTCTGGAGGTGCAGCGGCCGCTGCAGGACTTGATGCGCACGTTGGCGGGTGCAGCACAGGTGATATCCCAGGGCGAACCGCCGCCCGCTTTCGACCTGCACTGCCCGCTGCTCAGCCTGCCGCTGGCCCTGCGAACTCGGCTCGATACGATACCGGCGCGCACGCCCTATCTCGCTGCACCGGAAGCCAAGGTGCGCGCGTGGCGCGATCGCCTCGCCGGGCACGAAAAGCCGAGAATTGGCCTAGTCTGGGCCGGCAATCCAAGGAAGGAACTGCCCAATTGCCATCGGGTCGATGCCCTGCGCAGCATGGAGTTTGCGCAGCTTGCGCCGCTGTTGGAAGTCTCGGACTGCGAATTCTACAGTCTGCAGAAGGGCGATGATGCTGTCACACAGTTGCGCGGCAGCACGTTGCGCCAGCACGTCGTAGATTGGACCGACGATCTGCACGACTTTTCGGATACTGCCGCGCTGATCGAAAATCTTGATCTACTTATCACAGTCGATACCGCGGTGGCGCATCTTGCGGGAGCGCTGAACAAGCCGATCTGGCTGCTCAACCGCTACAACACGTGCTGGCGCTGGCTGCTCGATCGCGAGGATAGCCCGTGGTACCCGACCGCTCGGTTGTTTCGACAAGATGCCAGCAGGACGTGGGACGGTGTCGTGACGCGTGCTTGCGCTGCGTTGCGCGACTATGCACGCGGCATGGTCGCAGTACTTCGAGAATGACGCGTGCGCCGGGCGCCACGACGCGGGGGTTGTAACGGGAAAACTGCATGGTATCGCCAAGACCTTGCTCGGCACGCAGGAGGATAGTGTTGCTGGCTATCTCATCCGACCCAACCCACAGTGCCTGCGAGAAAGCCCTCCTATCATTCCTTAGGAGTACTGTTTCCCATCGTCTTCATATTTTTCCCAGGCGCGTTCAAAATCGCTAAACGGAGGCGGCAGAGCGCCACGTTGATACGCTTCGGTAAAATGCGACTGAATCGCTTGCGCGCGCAAAACTCTCGATCGCCTCATCGATCCGGTCCATCTCGACGCCCGCAACCAACCGCTCGGGGAGGATCAATCGAATAAGGCGCTGCCCATCTATGCTCCGTGTTCCTCTGAGGGTAGCCCGCCTACTGCATGTCGCCGCCGCACGCTTGGATCGAGTGACGCGTGGTGCACATAATCCAGCAATGCCGCAGCGACACGGGCGATCACCGGCTCAAAGCTGCGCGTTTCGTCTTGTCGAAATAGCCGAGCGGTCGGGTACCAGGGGCTGTCGTCGCGGTCGAGCAGCCATCGCCAGCAAGTATTGTAACGGTTGATCAGCCAAAACGGCTTGCCGAGCGCCCCGGCGAGGTGCGCCACCGAGGTATCGACGGCAATGATCAGGTCCAGATTATCGATCAGCGCCGCAGTGTCGGAAAAGTCATTAAAGTCTTCGGTCCAGTCGATAACCCGATGACGCAAAGGACTGCCACGCAACTGTGCTACCGCCTGTTCGCCTTTCTGTAGACTGTAGTATTCGCATCCCGGCACCGCCAAGACAGGCGCGAGCCGATCGAACTCGATGCTCCGCTGGCGATCGATCCGATGCGCGTTTGGCAGGCGCTTGCGAGGATCGCCGGCCCAGACTATGCCGATTCTAGGCCTGCCGTGTTCGCCAAGCCGATCGCGCCAGGCATTTCTCTTGGCCTCGGCCGCGAGTAGGTATGGCGTGTTGGCCGGTATCGTTTCTACTTGCGTGTCGAACGCCAGCGGCAGGCTGAGCAGCGGGCAATGCAGATCGAAATCGGGCGATGGATCGTCTCTGCCGACGATCTGCGCACCGCCGGCGAGCGTGCGCATTAATGACGCCAACGGCTTCTGCACCTCAAGGATCACGCGGCCGGCGCGCTCGGCAAGCAGCGGCACGTAGCGGCAGAACTGAAGCGTGTCGCCGAGACCCTGCTCGGCATGGAGAAGAATGGTCTTTCCCGCGATATCCTCCGATCCGGTCCATTGCGGCTGCGCAAAGTTGCGGCGTTGGGCCGTTAGCTGATCAGTCTGCCATCTCCATTCGTGTCTCTTCCACCCCTCGGCGAGATTGCCGGTCAGCATCAGGCACAGCGCCGCGTTGAAATGGGCCTCGGCAAGTTTCGGCCGCAGACCGACCGCGCGGTCGTAGCTCGCCAGCGCGTCATCGAATCTGTTCAATTCCTTCAGGGCGTTACCACGATTGGAGTGCGTCTCGGCGAGGTCTGGCCGCAGCGCGATGGCGCGGTCGTAACTCGTTAGCGCCTCTTCAAAGCGCCGGAGCTCCTGCAAAGCGCTGCCCCGATTGCCGAGCGACTCGGCAAAATCCGGCCGCAGCTTAAGCGCGCGATCGTAGCTCTCCAGCGCTTCTTCGAAGCGATGGAGATCGTGCAGAGTGTTGCCGCGATTGGAGTGCGCCTCGGCGAAGTCCGGCTGTAGCGCGAGCGCGCGGTCGTAGCTCGCTAGCGCCTCTTCGAAACGCTTTAACTCGTACAAGGCATTGCCCCGATTGGAGTGCGCCTCGGCATAGTTCGGCCGCAGCGCGATCGCGCGCTCGCAGCTCGCCAGCGCTTCGTCGAACCGCTTCAGTTCGCGCAGCGCGTCTCCGCGGTTGGAATGCGCCTCGGCATAATCCGGCCGTAGCGCAAGCGCGCGGTCATAGCTCGCCAACGCCTGGTCGAGCCGCCCCAGCGTCTTGAGGACGTTGGCCCGGTTGGAGTGCGCCTCGGCGTAGTCCGGCCGCAACCGGGCGGCGCGCGCGAAGCTTGCCAGCGCTTCGTCGAATCGCTTCAGCGCTTGCAGTGCGACCCCGCGATTGTTGAGGGCAAAAACGTTCTTGGGCTCCGCCTTCAGGGCCAGATCGATATGATGCAGAGCCTCTATATGATTGCCGCGCTGGAGGAAAACGACGCCGAGCAAGTGCCGGCTGTCGAAATGATTGGGCCGCGTCGCGAGAATTTGATTGTAGATCCGTTCCGCGTCGGCCAATCGGCCGGCTTGATGCCGCGCCAAGCCTTCCGCTAGCAAAGATGCCGGGCCGGATACGGCCGGCCGTTGCGGGTGGACAAAATGCATCGGCGCGCCGCTGACATGAAAATTCGTTTTCTTCATCGCGTTCGTCCGACAAATCGCTCATGTGAATCCTTCGCGTCTGCCTGGCGACGGATCGAGAGGGATTTTGCCTTAGCAGGCACCGGCCTACAGCGTGCGGCTGACGGCGAGTGGACGGCCGAGCTTGGGATTAGGCGCAGCGGCCCGTCCTGAGGAGCTGTAGACCTGCGGCGAAGATTTGCGGGCGAGGTCGCCGGACAGCCGGCGCATGATGCCTTCGGACACTGCATGCGTCGTCGCCAGGACGGTCAGATTTTTTTGCAGCACGGCGCGGAACGCTTCCTGCACGCGCGCTAGCGCCGCGCAGCGCGCCGGCGCCGATTGCAGTAAAAATTTTCCGTTCACCTTCAACTGCTCGCCCGCCGTGTAGAGCTGGTGTGCCAATTCCGACTTGGTTTGACCAAGGCCGACGGCGACCGACACCTTGCCGGCATGGACGAGGGCGGTTTCCTGTTCCATCAGACCGGAGAGCTTTTCGATCAGCGCGCTCA
>DATMKO010000334.1:0-7584 GCA_035571175.1 Steroidobacteraceae bacterium
GTGACCGCCGCGAGTGCGCGGATCTGCGCCGCCCTGGGGCTCCCGGCGCAGTTGCCGGGCTCAGAAGCGCAGGCCGCCATCAACCTCGACGCAGCGGCCGGTAAAGAAATCGTTTTCGAATATGAACAGTACGGCATGGGCGATTTCCTCGGGTTGCCCGAGGCGCTTTAGCGGTACCGGCGCCGTGAGTTTCTCCAGCACTTCCGGGCGCATCGAGGCAAGGATGTCGGTATGCGTGAAGCCGGGTGCGATCGAGCCGACACGAATACCGAAGCGCGCGAGTTCCTTCGCCCACACCACGCCTAAGGATTCGACACCGGCCTTGGCAGCGCTGTAGTTGCTCTGGCCGGCATTGCCGACCCGAGAAATGCTGGAAATGTTGACGATCACGCCGCCATTGCCGAAACCGATCATCTGCGCGGCCGCCTCGCGCGCGCACAGGAATACGCCGCTCAAGTTCACGCCGATAACCGAATTCCACTGATCCAGCGACATGCGCCCGACGACGGCGCCGTCCTTTACCTTGACCAGCAGGCCGTCGCGCACGATACCGGCATTGTTCACCAGCCCATCCAAGCGCCCGAAGTCCGACGCGACCTGCGCCATCGCGCTGCTGACTTCGCTTTCATCGGCCACGTTCACACGATAGCTGCGCGCCTGCACCGACTTAGGCTTGCATTGCGCAGCGGTGGAATCAAGATCGGATTCATTCAGGTCAAAAAGTGCCAGGTCGGCGCCGCGATCGGCAAGCTGCAGAGCGATCGCGCGACCGATGCCGCGGCCTGCGCCGGTCACCACCACTGTTTTATTGCGAATGTCCATTGAGCTTTACTGGCCTTTTTTGCTGTCATCTTTAGGTTTGGAGTTGGGTTCCGGTGTCCCGGCGCCGCTTGATGTGAACGCGGCGCGAGCGGCCGACTGCATTTTTTCCCACATGTCCAGATTGGTGCGGGCGAGATCGGTCAATGGTGCGAACGGCGTCTGCAATGCCTTGAGCATTTCCGATTGCATCGTCTCCTGCTGCCGCAGCATCGTGGTAAATGCCTGTTCGAGATAGCCGCTGAGCAATGCTTGCGCCGGGCGGCCATAGAAGCGGATGATCATCTCGAGCAGCTCTGAGCCCAGCACGGGCGAACCGAATTGTTCCTGCTCTGCGATGATTTGCAGCAGCACCGATCGCGTGAGATCGTCGCCGGACTTGTCGTCGACGACCTTGATTTTCTCGCCCGAGACGATCAATTGCCGCAGATCCTCCAGAGTTACGTGGCGGCTGGCGCCCGTGTCGTAGAGGCGGCGGTTGGCATATTTGCGTATCAGGCGTTCTTGCTGCATGGTCTAATCTAAAAATCCGCACGCATCCTAAGCGAACCTTTCGCATTGCACAACTATAGTTAAACGAGCGTTTAAATGCTGGAACTATCTAATCGTGAAAATTACATAAGAACAATGTCTTACGTCACAGTTAGCTTGTTCTCAAGCGGTTTCCTCGTTCAGATTTTCCCCTATTGCAATGCGTACAGAGTGCCCAACCATGCGACCTGATCCGTGGACGGACTGGCAGGCGTTCAGCGCGCTGTTCACATCCGCCACGCCGGGAGCAACCGGTGCCGCGCCTGGCCCCTCCTCCTTTACGCCTTTCGCCGACCTGACCGAGCGCTTCAACGCCGCTGCACGCGCCTATTTCGATGGCGCGGCCAATTCCCCGGCGCCCGCGGCAGCAGCCGCCGCCGCCCGCAGTTTCGGCGACGCTTTGCGCGAACTGTTCGCCAACATCCAGCTGCCCTGGAATTTGAGCGGCGGCGCCAACGGCGGCAGCGCGCCGCCCATGTTCGCCATGAACTCCCCCGCGCTCGGCGCGAGCCGCGAATTCCAGCTACGCGCGCAACGCATTGCGCAAGCCTGGCGGCGCATCGAAGAAGCTCAACGCCGGCTGCAGCGTATTGGCGCCGACGCGGTGCGCGAAGCTGCCGCCACCTTTACAAGCCGGCTCGCCGCATCACCGGCGTCCGCGCCCAGTGCCGAAGTGCTGCAGAAACTCTACGGCACCTGGATCGACTGTGCGGAAGACGCCTACTCCCGCGCCGCACATAGCGAACCTTTCTGCACCGCGCTCGCCGAGTATGTGAATGCGAGCAGCGAATGGCGCAAAGAGCTGCAGGCCAGCGTCGAACATTCGGCGAAGCTGCTCGACCTGCCCACGCGCAGCGAGATCAATACGCTGACGCAACGCCTGATCGCCGTGGAGCATGAGCTGCGCGCCCGGCACGAAGTAATCCGGCCACAAGCCGCAGCGGCAACCGGCAAACGCCGGCGCACGCAAGGCAAGAAGTCAAAAACATGACGCCCGCAAGCTCCTTCGGCGCGCTTGCGGCCCTCGCCGCCGCAACCCCCGGCGCCGCAGGCTGCTCGGAGCGCGAAGTTGTGTGGCAATCGGGAAAGGTCAAACTGTTTCGTTACCGACCGATCGCGCGGCCCGCTGCGAGCGCGCCACTGTTGATCGTGTACGCGCTGGTGAACCGGCCGTACATGATGGATCTGCAGGAGGATCGTTCCTTGATTCGCGGTCTCTTGAATCAAGGCCTGGATGTTTATCTGATCGACTGGGGCTACCCGGACGGCGCCGATCGCTTCACCACCCTGGCCGACTACATCGATGATCAGCTCGCCGGCTGCGTGGAGCAGATCTTAAAGGCGCATCATCTGGATGATCTCAACATGCTCGGGGTGTGTCAGGGCGGCGTATTGAGTTTATGTTTTTCTGCGCTGCACCCGCAGCGCATTAAGAATCTCATCACCATGGTCACGCCGGTCGATTTTCATTCCCCCGCGGATCTGCTATCGAAGTGGGCCCGAAAGATCGATGTTGCCGCGTGGGTGGGTGATGGCAATGTTTCGGGCGATGTGCTGAATCAGCTGTTCCTGTCGCTGATGCCGTTCCGGCTGACGCAGCAAAAGTACGTGGATCTGTTGGCGGGAAATCCCGATCGCGCCGCTGCCGAAAACTTCATGCGAGTCGAACAATGGATCTTCGACAGTCCGGATCAGGCCGGCGCCGCATTCCGCGAATTCGTGACATGGTTTTATCAGGAGAACCGCCTCGCGCAAAACCGGCTGGAAATCTCAGGTCGCAACGTGGATCTGCGCGCGTTGCGCGTGCCAATATTGAACCTCATCGGCAAGCGCGATCACCTGGTGCCGCCCGCCGCGTCCCTGGCGCTGCGCGAACTGGTTGGCAGCACCGACTACACGGCACTCGAGTTCGATCTCGGCCATATCGGCATGTACATCAGCGCGCGAGCGCAGCACGAGGTACCCGCCTCGATTGCCAAATGGCTCGCGGCGCGTTGAAAGTCACGCGCGCTGGTACTGCGTGACGAAATCCACCACCAGACGGCTGGCGGCGGGGCCTGCGGCGTCGTTGAATTCAAGGCGCTCGTCGCCGCCGCTCCAGGCATGGGCGAGTCCGGCGATCAAAATCTTGCGCAGCACGAGGCTTCCCTGCCGGGTGTAGTCCTGCTGCCGGTAGCCGCGCCCCGCATCGATGCACAGTTCGACGCAAGGCTGCAGGGCGCCGCCGCTCGGGTTGATGAATTCGGCCCAAAACTTCAGCTCGTCGATGATTTGCTGCGCGTTCGCGGGATTGACCGTCGTGTCCTGCTCACCGTGAATGACCAGCGTCGGCACGGTAACCGCGGACTCGCCGGCCTCGCGCAGCATGCGTCGCGATTCTTCTATGGACGCGGCCGAGGCGCCGGATTGCATTGCGGCGAGCGCTTGCAGGGGCGAATGCGCCGCGCCGTACATCACGCCGGAATGCGTGGCGCAGGCGGCAAACAGGCGGCTGTGGCGCACGGCCAAAACGCAGGCCATCGCGCCCCCGGCTGACATCCCTACCAGATAGACGCGACGGGGATCAATCGGGCGCCGCTCCGTGACCTGGTCGATCAGGTGGGCGATCAGCGCGGCTTCGCCGGCGCCCACCAATGAGGCCGATTCGAACCAATTCCAGCAGCGCAGCGGGTTCGAACGCGGGCTTTGCTCCGGATACAGCACCGCGAAACGGCCTTCTTCGGCGAGCGCGTTCATGCGCGTGCCCTCGGCAAATGTCAGAGAATCTTGCTTACAGCCGTGCAGCATGACAATCAGCGGCAGGCTGTCGCGCCGGGAGGAGCCGCTCGGCAGATATAGCCGGTAGTCGAGCTCGCGGCGCTGACTGCGCTCAAATGCGCCGGTTGCGCTCGAATCCTTGAAGGTCGCCTCGAGAAATCGACTGCGACCGCGTTGCGAAGGCCGCGCCAGTGCGCCCAAGCCCGCTGCTTTTCTCAACCATTGGCGCAGCATACGCATTCTCCGCAAGAAACCCGTGGACAATCCGCAGCTGTTTCCAACGGATACCGACTGTACGATACCGTACCGACTTGGGCTTCGGAAAGATCCGAAGATCAAAGGCCAACTAAGGTGGAGAATATCCACCCGCCCTTACGGGCCAGGAATGAACCATCACCCATCGAAGGAGTGAAGATCATGGGAATTCGGGAAGACTATCAGGCTCTGATGGAAAAGCAGTTGAATGAGTGGAAGGCGCAGGCCGAAACCCTCAAAGCCGGCGCCGAAAAGTTCGAATCCGGCGCCAAGGCTCAATACGAGAAAATGCTGGAGACCTTGCGCACCAGCCAGACGCAGGCGTGGGAGAACTTCAGCAAGCTGAAAGGCTCCAACGAAGCCGCTTGGGCAGAGTTCAAAGCGCACATGGATAAAGCCGGGGCGGAGGTGCGGGCCGCGGTCGAAAGCTTGACTACGAATTTGAAACATTAGAACGTGTAGGCGGGGGTAGGTTATGAACGACGTGGTCATCACGGCGGCGCTGCGCAGCGCGGTGGGAAAATTCAACGGCTCGATCGCCAAAGTTGCGGCCGCGGATCTCGGTGCTCAAATCATCAAAGCGCTGCTCGAGCGCTCCGGGGTTCCGGCCAATCAGATCTCCGAAGTGATCATGGGACAGGCGCTGCTCGCCGGCGTCGGCCAAAACCCGGCTCGGCAGGCGCTGATCCGCGCCGGCATTCCGGACATGGTGCCGGCCATGACGGTCGGCAAGGTCTGCGGCAGCGGCCTGAAGGCCACGCATCTGGCCGCGCAGGCCATCAAGTGCGGCGATGCGGAAATCATCATTGCCGGCGGGCAGGAGAACATGAGCGCTTCGCCGCACGTTCTGCAAGGGTCGCGCGACGGATTTCGCATGGGCGATGCCAAGCTCATCGACAGCATGATCAACGATGGCTTGTGGGACGCCTACAACAACTATCACATGGGAACCACGGCCGAGAACGTTGCGAAGAAATACGATATTTCCCGCCGTGAGCAGGATGAATTTGCGGCGGCATCGCAGCAGAAGGCGGAGGCCGCGCAAAAAGCCGGCCGCTTCAAGAACGAGATTGCGCCGATCGAGATCCTATCGCGCAAGGGCACCACGCTGTTCGATACCGATGAATACATCCGGGCCGGCACCACGGTCGAAGCACTGAGTGCGCTTAAGCCCGCCTTTAGCAAGGATGGTACGGTGACCGCGGGCAATGCTTCGGGCATCAACGACGGCGCCGCGGCGGTGATGATGATGTCGGCCCGCAAGGCGGACGAGCTGCGCTTGAAGCCCCTGGCTTATATTCGCGCCTACTCGTCCGCGGGAGTGGACCCGAAAATCATGGGGATGGGTCCGGTGCCCGCCAGCCAGTTGTGTCTTTCGAAAGCCGGCTGGACTCATCAGCAACTCGATCTGATGGAAATCAACGAGGCATTTGCCGCTCAAGCGATCGGCGTCAATCGCCAAATGGGCTGGGATACCTCAAAAATCAACGTCAATGGCGGCGCCATCGCCATCGGTCATCCGATTGGCGCCTCGGGTTGCCGCATCCTGGTCACGCTGCTGCACGAGATGATTCGTCGCGACGCCAAGAAAGGACTCGCCAGCCTGTGCATTGGCGGCGGCATGGGCGTGGCGATTGCCATCGAACGCTAGGGTCAATTCTTCTACTCAACATCAACCACGGTCGTGAGCACTTATGGAAACCAAAAAAAGAGTCGCGTTGGTCACAGGCGGCATGGGGGGCTTGGGCGAAGCCATCTGTATCAAATTAGCGAAGCAGGGTGACACCGTCGCCACCACTTTTTCGCCGAACAATCCCAAGGCGCAGGAGTGGCTCAAGTCGATGAGCCAGCGGGGCTATCAATTCTATGCGTATGCCTGCGATGTGACGAACTGGGAGTCCTGTCAGGCCTGTATCCGCAAGATGACGGAAGAGCTTGGCCCGGTGGATGTGCTGGTGAATAACGCCGGCATCACGCGCGATATGACTTTCAAGAAAATGGACAAGATCAACTGGGACGCGGTGATGCACACGAATCTGGATTCATGCTTCAACATGACCAAACAGGTATGCGACGGCATGATGGATCGCGGCTGGGGCCGGGTGATCAATATCTCGTCAGTCAACGGCCAGAAAGGCGCGTTTGGCCAGACCAATTATTCCGCCGCCAAGGCCGGTATGCACGGCTTCACCAAGGCACTGGCGCTGGAAGTGGTGCGCAAGGGCGTCACCGTCAACACCATCTCGCCCGGTTACATCGGCACCAGCATGGTGATGGCGATCCCGAAGGAGGTTCTGGAGTCCAAAATCATTCCGCAGATACCCATGGGGCGGCTCGGCAAGCCGGAGGAAGTGGCAGGGCTGGTTGCGTACTTGGCCAGCGAAGAGGCCGCATTCTTGACCGGCGCCAATATTGCGATCAACGGCGGTCAGCACATGCAGTAGCGCCGCCACACAGCAGTTGACCCATCGCTCCCCGCGCTCAGGCCGCCTGGTTGCGTCCGGCCTTCTTGGCCAGCTGCAGCTGCTGCTGCGACTTCTGCATCAAGCTCGAAGGGCTATCGGCCGCTCCGGGCACCATCGCACCCACCCCGACGCTGATGCTGATGTAGCGCAATACCGCCGAGCGTGGATGGTGTATGCGCAGGTCGCGCACTCTTTCCGCCATGAGGTGCCCGACACTCAAGGCCTGTTCATAGGTGAGGCCCGGCGCAAACGCAATCAGGCTGCCGCCGTCGATGCGGGCTGTGACGTCACTCGAACGGCGCAGGCACCCGGAAACGACGTGCGCCACGCGGCGAATGGTCGAATCACCCGCGGCGCGCCCGAAGGTCGTGTTGTAAAGGTCCAGCGCGTCGATGTCGATCGCAAAGACCGCAATGCTGCGCTGTTCGCGATGCGCCACTGCCCAGTCGCGTTTCAATAATTCCTCGAGGTACGGCAAGGTATAAAGCCCGGTGAGTCGATCGTCGCGCACCGCAAGCGTGGTCGGCTGGTGAGCACCGCTCAAAGAGTCTCTCGACACCTTGGGGTCGATCCGCAGGCGCTCGCCGGCGTCGCGGTGATGTCCGGCGAAGTGCGTGAGGCGTCCCTCGGCGTCGCGCACGGGCACCACGACCATCTCATTCCAGAACAGGGAGCCATCCTTGCGGTAATTGCGCAGCAGCACCCGGCAGGTGTCCCCGCGGCTCAATGCCTCGCGGAGTCGTTGGCGGCCGTCCTG
>DATMKO010000335.1:0-2475 GCA_035571175.1 Steroidobacteraceae bacterium
CTATCTGCAGGCGAGCACTCATTGGACTTCCACGTTTCGCAGCGTGCTCGGAGTCCGCGCTGACTACCAGCGTGGCACCGACGTTGACTATCTGGCGGCATTGCACGAAACAGCCGGCTACACCAATGGCGGCACAGCCAACCAGGACTTGGTACAACCCAAGGGGAGCCTTATTTACACGCCGAATGACTTTCTCGAATTCTACTTGAGCGCCGGTAGAGGTTTTCACAGCGCCGATCTGCGCGGCGTCAATCAGGACGCCAGCGTCGATTTGGGGTTGCCGCACACGCCGCTGCTCGCACGGCAGGAAGGCCAGGAACTGGGAATGCGCGCCGCGGTTGCGAAAAATCTTGCCGTTACCTTTGCCGTTTATAATTTGTGGCAGCAATCCGAGACCATCATTAACCCGGACGTCGGCCAGGACGTAGCCGGTCCCCCGAGCCGCCGCTACGGCTATGAAATCAACATGACGTATCAGATCAATCGCTGGCTCGAGTTCTACGGCGGCTACTCGGGCGATCACACACGCTTTACCCACCCCTTCGACGACGGGACGGGACACTTTGGCACCTACATCACGGATGCGCCGGTCGCGACCGGTTCGCTGGCGCTGTACCTGACCAATCTAGGTCCCTGGAGCGGCGGCCTCAACTACCGATATCTCGGGAGCTACCCGCTCTCCTCCGGGCCCTGCGTCAATTCGGCCGCCGTGCATGATTTCCCAGGCGTGGCGACATCCTGCGCCAACGCCCCGACCGCGCTCGGACAGATCAACGGTCAAGGCTTCGGGCAGGTGAATCTCGATATTCACTATGCCTTGCCCTCGCGCTGGAGCGCGTCTCTCGGCATCTACAACCTGCTCAACACCCACGCGGCGGCGGCAGCGTTCTGGTATGTGGACCGGCTGCAAAACGAAGTCGGCGCCTACCCGGATGGTAGGGCCGACGTTCACGAACATCCTCTCGAGCCCATCATGGCGCGTTTTACGATCAGCAAACAATTCGGGCCCTGACAGGCAAACGTATTCGCGTTTAGGCTGCATCCAATCGGCGAGGCCCTACGTATCAAGCGAAGTACCGCACCCACTTCGTTCAGCTACCTAGGAGTTTTTCGATGAGATCCCGGTCTTCGACGAGACCAGCGCGCCGATCAGTGTGGATGCCTGATGAGTAATGGTATGGGCCGGCCCCGCGTGCGGCAGGGCCGGCTTTTCACCCTTGGCGCCGTGGTGCTGCTGTGTGCGGCTCTACAGAAAGCACATGGCGGTCCGTACATACCAAGCAGCGACAGCGCAGTGCTGGCCGAATTGCCCGCCGGCACACACTATGCGGATGTGTCGGCGCGGCGATTGGCGGCAGGCCGAGTCGATGTGGCGATTCCCTTGGCTCAGTTTTATATTCAACAATCGCGTCTGCGCGGCGATCTGCGTTATCTTGGCTATGCACAAGCCGTGCTCGCCCCCTGGGTGCAACAAAAGTCGCCCATTCCTGATGTCTTGGTGCTGCAGGCGACGTTGCAGCAAAGCCGTCACGAGTTCAGTGCCTCGCTCGCGATGCTCGAACGCACGCTCAGCGTGAGTCGCAATAATCCGCAGGCGCTGTTGATACAAGCGACCGTCCTGCGAGTGCTGGGACGCTACCCGGAGGCCGGCGCGGCCTGCGACCGCTTTTCGCGCATCGTCGAGTCCAGGCTCGGCGCGCTTTGCGTACAAAGTCTGCGTGGGCTGAACGGCCATCTGGAATCGGCCTACGCGGCGCTGCTGCAAATCTCACCGCAAGGATGGCTCAGCTCGGAGAAGTCCTGGTGGTATTCCGAATTGGGTGAGATGGCGGTCCGTCTGGGGCGGGACGAGGAGGCGCAGCGCTGGTTTCAGCAGGACTTGAGCCTGGTGCCGAGCGATTTCTATGTACGCGGGGCCTATGCCGATTTGTTGCTGCGGCAGGGCCGCGCCGGCGAGGCGCTGCAGCTATTGCAGGGACAAGAGAGTTTCGAACCGCTGCTGCTGCGGATCGCCATCGCCCAGCGTCAAATGCATGACCCGCGGCTGGCGCAAAGCAGCGCGCGGCTGAAGGCGGCATTTGCGGCCGAAGAGCAGCGCGGCGAGGCCGTGCACCGTCGCGAGCAGGCGAGATTTCTGCTCGAGGTCGAGGATCAGCCAACGCTCAGCTTAGCCGCAGCGCTCGAGAACTGGGCACTGCAGCGCGAGCCCGACGATGTGCTGGTGCTGGTGAGTGCGGCAAAAGCCGCAGGCAATTCCGCGGCTGCGCAGCCGGCACGCGATTTTATGCGCACCCAGGGCCTAAGCGACGTGCGCGTAAATGTCCTCGCAACGGCAGCCGTGGCCTCGCGATGAACACGGCGCGCAATCCCTGGTGGCTGTCGGCGTTGCTGCTGGCAGCTCCACTGGCCCAGGCGCACATTGCCAGTAACGGCTTCTTGAGTATTCGCATTGACGGTTCAAAGCTATCGGGCTCG
>DATMKO010000336.1:0-11808 GCA_035571175.1 Steroidobacteraceae bacterium
TCGGCACATCCAGTTCGATGCGCCACACCGCCTCGGAACTCTGTTCAATGAAGTTGCGATAGCGTTCATCACTGGTGCGCAACTGCGTGAACGTGTTTCGCATTTCGTGCAGCACGACGGTCAGCATGAAATTGAGCACGACGATGGCGGCGATGTTCAACTGTGCTGCCCCGACCCGCACGAAAGCGCTTGGGTCGCCCGCGAATGGCCCCAGGTTGCGGCTTGCATAGTAGGAAGCCAACAACGCCACAGCGGCGGCGAGCAACGTAGACCAGCGCGGCGGAAACCGGAATGCCGCAACCACGACCAGCGCCAGGATCGAGAAAGGCATATCGAGGATGGTCGTGATACCGCTGGGCGGCGCCGAAAAAACCCAGATCGTCATGGCGAGCAATCCGCCGCCTATCAACATGATCTCCACCGGCGGCGCGGCCGGCGCTGAAAGCTCGCGCGCGCGGATGCGGATGATCCAGCCCATCAAAATCGGTGCGATGCACACTGAACCCAGCCAATTCCCCGCCCACCATAACTGCCATTCGCGTAGATAGTGAGCGCCTCCCAAGGTGTGGGTCGAAGCAAAGGCGCCCAACACCGCGCTTGCCGCGGCGCCGATCGCCACCGCCGCAATGAACTGCAGCACAATGCGTATTCCGGGAATTACCGGGTTGGGAATAAGCCGCGACGCGACAAACGCACCCACCATGCCGTCGATGGAATTGGCCAGCGCGAACGGCGCATATTCGAGAATAGTGAAATGATCGGAATGGAAGGCGCTGATACCCAGCTCAATGGCCACCTGGGTCGCCACAATCCAAATCCAAAGACGCCGCGGCAAACGCCAGAGCACCATGAACAGCAGGCCCGCGGCCGGCCAGATGATGGTCAGATTCTCGGTTTTCTCGCGCAGGCTCAAGCCCGCGAGGACGAGCAGTAAGTAGAATAAAACGAGTGCGGCGTAAAGGGCGCAGCGCTGCCCCACACTTAGATTCGCGAACTCCTGTTGAATCCCGGATCTGCGGGTTTCATCAGGCACAGCCGTCCTAGACACGTCTGAGACCTCCCTGCTCTCACGTGATTGTGCGCCTGTTTCGTTTCTTTGCCTACGCTCCCTAAGGCGGCCTATGGGCGGCGTAAAATGTGCGGACCCACCGCGCCGACGTTCGCTGTTCCGGTCAGCGCCAATGTCACGCGCAGTTCGTTGCGCATGATCTCGATCGCCTTGCGGACGCCCGCCTCCCCCGCGGCCGCGAGCGCAAACAGAAACGACTTGCCGATCAGCGCGCCGCGCGCGCCCAGCGCCAGCGCCTTGGCAATGTCTTGTCCCGAACGGATGCCGCCGTCGAACAGCACCTCGCAGCGGCCGCCGACGGCGTCGACGATCTCCTGCAGGACCGAGATTGTCGAGGGCGCGCCGTCCAACTGGCGGCCACCGTGATTGGATACGACAATTGCGTCCGCGCCCGCGGCCACACCTAAGCGGGCATCCTCGGCATCGAGCACCCCTTTGAGGATCAGTTTTCCCGGCCAGCGGCTGCGCACCCACTCGACATCGCGCCAGTTGGCCGACGCATCGAATTGCGTGTTGGTCCATTCGGCCAGCGTGCGTATGCCGCTGGTGCCGCCGATGCGCCCGACCAGATTGCCGAAGGTGCGCCGCTTGCCGAACAGCACCCGCAGGGCCCAGGTTGGTCGCGACGCGACGTCGACGGCATTTCGCAGCGTCAGGCGCGGCGGTATGGTAAGTCCGTTGCGCGGATCGCGGCGCCGTTCGCCGATGACCTGCAGGTCGAGCGTCAGCATCAGCGCCGAACACTGCGCGGCGGCCGCCCGATCGATGAGTTCCTGATTGAAGCCTCGGTCCTTCATGAGGTACTGCTGGAACCAGAACGGCTGCTGTGTCGCCGCTCTGACGTCCTCGATCGAGCAAATTGACATGGTGCTGAGACAAAAAGGTATACCGCATGCGGCCGCCGCTCTCGCGCCAAGAATTTCCCCGTCGGCGTGGAACAGGCCCGCAAGTCCGGTCGGTGCTATGCCTAAGGGCATGGAGGCCGCGGTACCGACAAAACTCGTCGCCAGAGAAATGTTCGACACATCGATCATGACTCGCTGCCGAAAGCTCAAGGCGTCGAGATCTGCGCTATTGCGGCGCATGGTCCGTTCCTCATAGGCTCCGCCGTCGGCATAATCGAATATGGCGCGCGGAATGCGGCGTTTCGCGAGCTCGCGTAGATCTTCGACGCTCAGGATCATGAGGATGCATCCGCGGCCTGTGGAGCGCTCACGATACTATATCGGCAGGCAAATACCCGCTCCGCCAAGGTGCAATGTCCGCTAAGCTTTCGATTCCGTTCAGGAGACTCAAATTGCCATCCGATCAAGCTTTCGACAGCAGTGAGTTGCCGCGCGCCGGCGGTTTCCTGGGCGCGGTTGCGCTCGCGCTGACGATCGCTGCGGCACCTGCGCCAAGTTCGCCGGCAACTGCCGCGCCCAGTGGCGCGGGGAACGTCGATGCCGCTCGCCTTGCGGCCGCGGATGCGGAGCCGCAGAACTGGTATACCGGCGGCCGCGACAAAGACGGCACCTACTATTCGCCGTTGGCGAAGATCGACGCCAAGAATGTCGAGCAGTTGGGTTTTGCCTGGAGCTACGATCTAGGCGATCCGATGCGCGGCCAGGAAGCCACGCCGATCGTGATCGATGGAGTGATGTACACATCGGGAACCTGGGGCTACGTGTACGCAGTCGATGCCGCCAGCGGCAAGGAAATCTGGCGCTATGACCCCAAGGCCGATTATTTCATGGGCAGGAATCCCTGTTGCGACCTCGTCAACCGCGGCGTCGCGGTCTGGAAAGGCAGGGTTTATGTTGCGTCCGTCGATGGCCGGCTGCATGCGCTGGACGCGGCGACCGGCCGCAAGCTGTGGGAAGCCGACACCATCACCGATCGCAAGCTGCCGTACTCGAGCACCGGCGCCCCGCAGATCGCGGGCGGCGTCGTGGTCATCGGCAACAGCGGCGCCGATATGGGGCATGGCGCCGTGCGCGGTTACGTGTCGGCGTACGACTTGGACAGCGGCGCGCTCAAATGGCGCTTCTTCACGGTTCCACCCGCCGCCGGACAACCCTATGAAAACCCGGAATTGGCCGCGGCGGACAAGACCTGGGATCCGCACCGCAAACCGGAGTTCAAGGGCGGCGCAACGGTATGGGATGGATTCGCCTACGATGCGAAGTTGAACCTGGTGTACTTCGGCACGGCGAATGCGGCTCCCTATGACCTCAGGCAGCTGGGTGGCGAAAATCTCGACAGCCTTTACGCCACGTGCATCATTGCGCTCGATGCCGCCAGCGGTCGCATGGCGTGGTATTACCAGGAGACGCCGCACGACAGCTGGGATTATGACGCGGTACAGAAGTTGATCCTGGCCGACATCGTGATCGACGGCGCGCCGCGCCCGGTCATCTTGCAAGCCTCGAAGAACGCCTTCTTCTACGTGCTCGACCGCAAATCCGGAAAGCTGCTGTCAGCCAAGAATTTTGCCTACCTTAACTGGGCGAGCCATGTCGACATGAAGACCGGACGGCCGGTGGTCACCCAGGCCGCCGATTGGTACGACACGGCGAAGAACATCTACCCCGCCTGGTTCGGCGCGCACACCTGGAATCCCATGTCGTACAGCGCGCAGACGCACCTGGTCTACATTCCGGTCATCGACGTGCCGACCATCTGGATCGACCTGCTGCATAACGGCAGCAGGGTGAAATACATTGAAGGCTTCTTCACGGTCCAAGGCATCATTCCCGATGATACTTACGACCCGGTCGATGTGGCGCGGCTGTTCGGGCCGGTACCGGCGCGCGAGGCGATCAAGGCCATGCGTCATGTCAATCCGGTGCGCGAACTGATCCGCGCCTGGGATCCCGTCGCGCAGAAGGCTGTATGGGAGCACGAGACCTCGACGGGGATCCGCGGCTACGACGGCGGTGTGATGTCGAGCGGCGGCAACCTGGTGTTTCAAGGCCGCGGCAGCGGCGATCTCTGGGTTTACGCGGCCGATAGCGGCAAGGTATTGAAAGTCATCAAGACCGGCAGCCACATCATGGCGGCGCCGATGAGCTACGCGGTCAACGGCGAACAGTATGTCGCGGTCCAGGTGGGCTACGGCGGCAGCGCGATCACCGTGGCGCCGATCCCGCCGAGCAGCGCCGCCCGCAAATACCAGAACACCAACCGCATCATCGCCTTCAAGTTGGGCGGCGGCGCGGTGCCGACGCCGCCGCCGCGTGAGGAACCGCCGCTGCTCGCGCCGCCGAAACAGACTGCGACCAAAGCGCAGATCGATGCAGGAGAAATCAAGTTCATCGAGCAATGCATGCGCTGTCACCAGCTGGGTCCGAGCAGCACTCCGGACTTGCGCAGGCTCAACGATGGCTTGCATGTGGCATTCAAGGACATCGTCATGAAGGGCGTGCTGGCACCGGCGGGCATGGAACGGTTCAGTGATTTGCTGAGCGACCAGGATGCCGACGACGTCCATGCGTACCTGATCGAACAGAGTTGGATTGCATACCGCGCGCAGCAGGGCGCAGCCGCGCACAAATAAAGTGATCCGCTCAGCGACACCCGCCGATGTTAGCGGCATCGCGCCGCTGGTTGAGCGCTATTGGGAATTTGAAGGCATCGCCGGCTACCACAGGCCGCGCATCGAAGCGCTGCTTGAACAGCTGCTGTCGACTCCCGATCGCGGCGCCATCTGGGTGGCGGACACCGGCGCCGGGCCATGCGGATATCTGCTGGCGGTTTTCATGTTCAGCCTGGAGCACGGTGGAATGATGGCGGAGATCGACGAGATATTCGTGCTGCCGGAAATGCGCTCGTCGGGGATAGGTGCGCTGCTGCTGGCGGTCGCGGAGCGTGATATGCAGGCGCGAGGCTTGCGCCGCTTGCAGCTGCAGCTGGGGGTCGACAACCACCGCGGCCGCGCATTTTATTTCAGCCACGGCTTCGTGGCCCGCGCCGGGTACGAACTGCTCGATAAGTCTTTATAGAATACCTATAGTTTGCCTAAACGCGCGAGTGAGGGAGATCTCGTATGCTTCAGCCCGGACTCATGATGGATCGGCCATTGCTGATCTCCGCGATCATCGAGCATGCCGAAGCGCAGCACGGTGCGACCGAGATCGTATCGCGCGACACACACGGTGACGTGTTTCGCTACAGCTTCGCCGCATGCGCCGCGCGCGCCCGGAAGCTCGGCAACGCGCTCGCCGAGCTGGGATTGCCGGACGGTTGCGCGGTGGGCACCCTCGCTTGGAACAATCATCGCCACGTCGAGATCTACTACGCCGTGTCGGGCAGCGGCAGGATCATCCATACCTGCAATCCACGCCTGCACCCGGATCAGCTGGCCTACATCGTCAATCACGCCGAAGACCGTGTGCTTTTTTTCGACGCGACGTTTGCGGCGCTGATCGCCGGATTGGCCGGACGCTGCCCGCAGATCGGCGCGTGGATCTGCATGAGCGATCAACAACACCTGCCTGCACTTGAAGGGATCAGCAACGTTTATTGTTACGAGGACTTGATCGCATCACAGAGTTCCGAGTACTCATGGCCGCAGTTCGATGAACGCGCCGCCGCCGCCCTGTGCTACACCTCCGGCACCACCGGGAATCCCAAGGGCGCGCTGTATTCGCATCGATCGATCGTGCTGAACTCCATGACGATTTGCATGCCCGGAGTGCTGGGGCTTTCTCCCCGGGACGCCGTGCTGCCGGTGGTACCCATGTTTCACATCAACGGCTGGTGCATACCCTACGGCAGCTTGCTCGCCGGAGCAAAGCTGGTGCTGCCCGGACCACGCTTGGACGGCGCCGGTCTTTACGAGCTGATGGAATCCGAACAGGTAACCATGAGCGCGGGCGTGCCCACGGTTTGGCTGCAGCTGCTGCAATACGCCGAGCAGCACCAACTGCTTTTTTCAAGCCTGAAACGCGTGATATCCGGCGGCTCGGCGGTGCCGAGCGCACTGATTGCGAAATTTGACGAGCGCTTCGGCGTTGAATTGAGGCAGGGTTGGGGAATGACCGAAACGGTCGCCGCGGCGACCATGGGCGGTCTGGACGGTGAACAGCTGCGATGGCCCGCCAAACTGCGGCATGCGGTGGTCGCAAAAGGCGGCAAATCGCTGTTCGGCATCGAAATCAAGGTCGTGAATGCTGACGGCGAAACTCTGCCGCGCGACGGAAAATCGCAGGGTGAACTGCTGGTCCGCGGGCAGTGGGTCGTCAACGGCTATTACAAAAGCGACGTCTCACCGCTGGTGCACGGATGGTTTCCAACCGGCGATATCGCAACGATCGATTCGCAGGGCCTGATGCAGATTCGAGACCGCCTCAAGGATCTCATCAAGACCGGCGGCGAATGGATCAGTTCGATCGACCTGGAAAACACCGCAATTGCGCACCCGGCGGTGGCGGCGGCCGCCGTGATCGGCGTGAAGCATCCGAAATGGCAGGAGCGGCCGCTGCTGTTCGTGGTGCGCAAGCCGGGTCATGAGCTTGATCCCGAGGAAATCCTGGCATTTCTCGCCGCGCGCCTGGCGCGCTGGTGGGTGCCGGAGGAAGTGATATTCCTGGAGTCGCTGCCGCTGGGCGGCACCGGCAAGGTGCAGAAGGCGGCCCTGAGAGAAAAGTACGGTAATATCTTCGGCCAACCTGAAGCGGATTCATCATGAAAATCCATTATTTTGGCGTCGTCGCGTTGAGCTTGCTGCTGTCGCCCGCAACCAAGGTGCGCGCCGATGATCCGCCGGCCAAATCCGTGACTGAAGCCGTCAAGCATGATGCCAAGGTCGTTGCCGACGCCACCAAGGACGGTGCGAAACAAGTCGCCGCGGCGGCCAAACAGGTGGCGCATGAAGTAGCCGCCGCCAGCAAGGAAGGAGCGCATGAGGTGGCCGCAACCGCCAAGCGAGGCGCCGAGAAAGCGAAAGCCGCCGTGCATGGCGACCATGCGGAAAAACCGGCGACAAAACCCGACGCGCCGCCGGCCTCAGCTTCACCCTCGCACTAGCCAATCAGCCCATCGCGTATAGATACTCGACGAAGGACGCGACTGCCCCGTCCAAACCCTGAACTTTCGGGTTGGTCGACTCAATCAAATAGTATTCGTCGGGAGCGTGCGCACCGGTGCCGTGGCCCAGTCCGAAATGCCCCGCCGGCAAACTCAAGGGTGGATCGGTGAACACATATCCCGGCCATGATCCCGCGGAACGCGGCCATAGCTGCGGTTCGACCCCGAGTTTTCGATAGGTCGCGAGCTGCGTTTGAATCAATTTGCTGTCCTTATCGGTCGTGTTCGGGTTATAGCCGCCGCTCATGTTCACTTCGATGTCGGCGAAGCCATGCTTTGCCAGGTGGGCTTTCAGCTTGGCGAGCGTGTCCGCCGCGGTCATGTCCGGCACCAGCCGCATGTCGATTTTCGCCACCGCCTTGTGCGGCAGCACCGTCTTGCCGCCCGGGCCGGTGTATCCCGCTACCAGACCTTCAATGTTGATGGTCGGCTTCGACTCCAGCAAAATCAGCGAATCCACCCAGTTCTTATCGTGCACCCAGTGCTGCACGCCGAGCTGTTGCTTCACGGTGTTTTCGGCGGTTTTTGCGGCGTGCTCGCGGATCAATTGCACCTGCCAGTCAGCCAGGGGTTTCGCCTTCTCGAAGAATCCCTCCACTGCGGGGGTGTGGCCGTCTTTTTCCACCAGCGTGTTCAACGCCTGCACCAGGTGCCAGGTCGGAGAATCGACCTGTGCCTCGAGGCTGGAATGAACATCCTTCGCGGGCCCGCGGCCCCACTTCTCGCCGCTTGAAATCAACTCCAGCTCCACCACGCCCTTGGCGCCCAGGGATACTTCCACGCCGCCATCGCGATCCTGAGCCGCTTCCGGCATGAATACGCCGACGCATTTTTTCAGCTCCGCCATGACCTCGGGATTCTTGATCACTTCCTGAAAATGCGGAGAGGCGATCTCCTCTTCGCCCTCGCACACCAGCACGATGTTCACCGGCAGCTTTTTCCCCGCCGCCTTGAAGGCCATCAGCGCGCTCAACAGGGAGTTCTGCGGACCCTTTTGATTCACCGCGCCGCGTCCCATGCACACCGTTCCCAAACCCGGCTTTTGCACCAGGCGCGCCTCGAGCGGCGGTGAACTCCACTCCTCCGGCACGAATTGCTTCACGTCGTACATGAAGTACAGCGCCATCGTCGTGCTGGCGCCGGCATCCAGCTTGCCGAATACCCCTGATTTGCCCGCCGTCGGTATCAGCTTGACGCCGCTAAAGCCGGCATCCTGCGCCAGCTTTGCCATGTACTCGGGGCCTTGGGGAAAATTCCGATTCTCCGCGGCGATCGACGGCAGCGCGATCCAGTCCTGCAAGCGCTTGATATTCGCCGCGTGCATCTGCGGAATTTGCGCCAACACCGCGGCTTTGTCCGCGTCCTTAGCAGAGGCAGCGGCAAACACCGCGGCGGGGACCGCCGCGAGCGCCACGCCTGAAACTGCGCCTTGCACGAAACTACGCCTGTTCAACTCTGGATATTTTTCTTGCGCCATTCGCCTCTCCATTCAATGGGTCTTGAGTTATTCTGACTAGAATACTACTTCGCGGCGACCGCCTGCAGATGAGTCCGGTAGTAGGCACCGCGTAATGCATAATTTTCCGCGACCTTGATGAGATTGTCGCGTTCCGCGGCGCTCAGCTCCCGCACCACCTTGCCCGGCGCGCCGAGGATGAGGCTGCCCTCGGCAAATACCTTACGCTCGGTGATGACGGCGCCGGCGCCGACGAGACAGTATTTGCCGATGACTGCCCCGTTGAGCACCACCGACTGGATGCCTATCAACGCGCCGTCGCCGACGGTGCAACCGTGCAGCATGGCCTGATGCCCGATCGACACCTGGGCGCCGATCGAGAGCGGAAATCCGGGATCGGTGTGCAGCACCGCGCCGTCTTGAACATTGCTGCCGGCGCCGATGCTGATGGTCTCGTTGTCGCCCCTCAAGGTGGCGCCAAACCAAACGCTGGTGTTCTCCAGGAGGATGACTTTGCCGAGTACCACGGCATTCGGCGCGATGTAGCAACTCGCCGCCACGGTGGGCGAGGCTTCCCCAAGTCTGTAGACAGCCATGCGCTATCATCCTGCCTGCGCCATGTGGCATGCAACACCCTGCAGCGCGGCTGTTATGATCGGGCGCATCTATGAACGAGCATGTGCCGGCGGATGCGCCGCGGTCATATCTTGCGAGCTTGCTGCGCCTGTGGACTTTGAGAAAGGTAGCGTCGCCGCCTTCCGGCCGGGCAACCCCGATTGTCGTTTGCTTCGGCGCGCTATGGCTTTCCCTGTGGTTCGCCATCGACTGGTGGGACGCACAACCGGCTCCACAGTTCGTGGTCGATGGCGCGCCGCTACTCGCTTGGTACGTGCTGGCGGTGCTGGGATTGGCGGCATTGCTGCGTTGGCGATCGAAGCCGGCGCCGCCCTATGGCGCGGTGCTCGCACTGGTCACCGGCTTGGTTCCGGTGCCGCTGCTGCTCGCAACCATCGCCGCGGATCATTTGAATTCAACCTGGCTCTGGGGCTTGAGCAGCATCGCCGCCGGCTACTCGCTGCTGTATTTGGCGCGAGGCTTGCGCGCTTTCACGGGCCAATCACAGCGCATGGCCGCGGTTGCCGGCCTCGTCTGCGTCATGGGTTTCCTCTGGCTCAGCGACGCGCTCGATGTCATTCCCGATGTATGGGCGCCCCGCGAAGCGCAGGCAAGCACCGGCGATGAGGATCTGCCCGACGCGGAGAGCCTGCTGTTCGAGCAAGCGGGCCGGATTGACCGGGCGCTGGATGCCATCGGCCGCGAGGAATCGGCCGCGCCCAGAGCCTTCTTTCTAGGGTTTGCCGGTGTCGGCGAGCAGAGCGTGTTCGCCCAGGAAATCGCTTTGGCGTCGCAGGTGCTCGCACGGCGCTACCGGATCGATGGCCGGGGGCTGTCGCTGGTCAACGATCAACGCGACTTGGACGGCGCGCCCATCGCCAGCGTATCGAGCTTGAGGTACGCGCTGCGCGGTCTCGGCGCGCGCATGAATCTTGACCGCGACGTGCTGTTCTTGTCGGTCTCCTCGCATGGTGCGCCGGACCCGGCCATCGCCGTGTCCAACCTACGGCTGCCGCTCGATGACTTGACCGACGAGGCGCTCGCTGAAGCCCTGGCCGATTCGGGAATCAAGTGGCGCGTGATCATCATTTCGGCTTGCTATGCCGGCGCCTTCATCGCGCCACTCAAGAATCCCCAGACCATCGTGATCGCGGCGGCCGCGGCCGATCGCACCTCGTTTGGCTGCTCGAACGATCGCGATTTGACTTACTTCGGCGAGGCATTCTATCGGGATGCGCTTCCGGGCAGCCGCTCATTGCGAACCGCGTTCGACACCGCTACTGCGGCGATTGCCGCGCGTGAACGCAGCGAACACGTCGATGCGTCACTGCCCCAGGCGTATTTTGGCGCCGAATTGGAGGCAAAACTAGCCTCGATGAGCCCCGCGCCCTGATATTCTATCGATCATGAACGAATTGACTCACCGGACCATCGAAGCAAACGGCATACGCGTGCACATCGCGGAACAAGGCAGCGGGCCGTTGGTGCTGCTGTGCCATGGATTTCCGGAGTCCTGGTATTCATGGCGTCATCAATTGCAGGCGCTGGCGCTTGCCGGTTTTCACGCTGTCGCACCCGACATGCGCGGCTATGGCGATAGCGGGCGCCCCGCTGAAATCGAGCGCTATACGCTGCTGCATCTGGTGGGCGACATGGTTGGAGTGCTCGATGCCTTGGGCGAGAAGACCGCCGTGATCGCCGGCCACGACTGGGGCGCACCCGTGGCATGGCATGCGGCATTGCTGCGGCCTGATCGTTTTCGCGCGGTTATCGGCCTCAGCGTTCCCTATCGGCCGCGCGGCAGCATCGCGCCAACCACGGTCATGCCGCAAAACGATGAGGCGAGCTTCTATCAATTGTATTTTCAGGCCCCGGGAGTGGCCGAAAAGGAGCTGGAGACCGATGTGCGCACGTCGGTGCGCAAGATTCTGTTTTCAGGATCGGGCGATGTGCCGCGGCGCAACCCTCCTGGCGCCGCCGCCTCCGGCGTCGGCATGGTGCCGCGGGCCGGCGGGTTTCTCACCCGTATGCCGAATCCGGAAACGCTGCCCGCGTGGCTCAGCGAAACGGACATCGACACCTACGTACAACAATTCCAGCGTTCCGGCTTTCGCGGCGGCCTCAATTGGTATCGCAACATTGATCGCAATTGGGAATTGATGGCAGCCTACAGCGGCGCTGCGGTGACCGTGCCGGCGCTTTATATGGCGGGGGATCTCGATCTGGTCGTGGCATTCCCGCGGATGAAAGAGGTCATCGCGGATCTGCCGCGCTACATCCCGCAGCTCAAGGACACCATCATGCTGCCGGGGTGCGGCCACTGGACGCAGCAAGAACGGCCGCACGAAGTCAACAAGGCGATGATCGATTTCCTGCGGGCCCTGTAGGCGACCCAAGTGAACCAGTCACACATTCCCGATCAGGCTACTCCTGCGAATCAGCTCAGCCGCTCACTGCTGGGGCGTCATCTAACGATGATTTCCATCGGCGGCATCATCGGCGCAGGCCTGTTTGTCGGCAGCAGCACCGCCATCATTGCCGCGGGACCCGCGGTGTTCATCAGTTACGCGATTACCGGTCTGCTGATTTTGCTGGTGAT
>DATMKO010000337.1:0-3992 GCA_035571175.1 Steroidobacteraceae bacterium
ATTCTTGGCCTTCAAGTCGGCAACCGCCTGCAAATCGCCCAACTCGAGTTTCGGCATTCCGCAGCAGCTTTCCTGTTCCGCCAGCGCGACTTCGATGCCGTTGTGCTCGAATACCCGCGCGAGATCGAGTCCAATCTGCGGTTCGTTGCGATTCGCATAACAGGTGGCAAATAACGCCACCTTGCCGCGCGTGGCTCCCGCGGCTTGCGCCACAGCCGCAGAATCGCGCCGCGCGGCGAGCTGCTTGTGGAGCTGCTTGCGCAGGGTATTCGACTGGTACTTAGGTACGGGTGCTTGCGTGTGCACGCCGAGCGCAGCGTCCAGGACTTTGCGCCCGATTGTGCTGCGGATGCCAGCGTTGACGGCCTCGGCGATGACGGGAATGCCCGCGAGCGTGCCGACCAAATCCGTGGAACTCAAGACCTTGTCGCGCCAGCGTGTTTCTCCGCTGCGATACTTCACGACCTTGGCGCGCAGCATCAAGTGGGGAAAATCCACATTCCAGGGATGAGGCGGCACGTACGGACACTTCGTCATGTAGCACATGTCGCAGAGGTAGCAATGATCGACCACCTGCCGATAGGCCTTTCTGTCGACGCCGTTGAGTTCCCCGCTCTTCGACTCGTCGATCAACTCGAATAGCGTCGGAAAGGCGTTGCATAAATTGAAGCAGCGCCGGCAGCCGTGGCAGATATCGAATACGCGCTCGAGCTCCTTCTCGAGCAAGGCCGGGTCATTGAATTCCGGGTCTTGCCAGTTCAGGGGATGGCGCGTAGGCGCCTCGAGACTGCCCTCGTGTCCAGTCTTGATCGTTCCGTCAGACAGAGGCGTCTCCCGATCGCAATTGCAGCGGGCTCCAACAATGGAGCCCGCTTAGGCTTAGATCGACCGTCGCGACAGCAATGGTTTAAAGATTGTCCAACGCCTTCTGGAAGCGATTCGCGTGTGACCGTTCCGCCTTGGCCAGCGTTTCGAACCAATCGGCAATCTCGTTGAATCCTTCGTCTCTGGCGCTCTTGGCCATGCCGGGATACATGTCCGTGTATTCGTGCGTTTCGCCCGCGATCGCCGCCTTGAGATTCAGCGAGGTCGCGCCGATCGGCAAGCCGGTCGCGGGGTCTCCTACTGCCTCCAGGTACTCCAAATGACCGTGGGCATGACCGGTTTCGCCTTCGGCAGTGGAACGGAACACAGCCGATACGTCATTGAACCCCTCGACATCCGCCTTGGCTGCGAAGTACAAATAACGCCGGTTCGCCTGCGATTCGCCGGCAAATGCGTCCTTCAAATTCTTTTCCGTCTTGCTACCTTTTAGATTCACGACTCACTCCTTCCGACCGCTGGTCTCGGTTTCAACAGATTTGAATTGCCAACCCGACGTTAGACCCCAACGGCGCGCGAAGTCAAATTGGCGCTCTCTATCGGCGCTACGGTCAGCAGCTGGCGTGCGACGGTGCCGCAAAATGTTTCAGCCGTTGGGCGGTATGTAATTGAAAATACTCGAAGAATCGCGGGCGCTGACCCGTCTTAGGTGCTGATGCTGACTGCATTCAGAAGCCCGATGGCGACCGAAAACGTTGCAACCATCATTGCCGATGAGACGTGCCCTTCCTCGATCCGCTTTGCCTGGCTTCTGAGCGCCACCAGTACTGCCAGCTGCACGACGCAGGTTATCGCCGCCCACACGATCATTTCAACGAGGGAATGCGTGTAGTAAATCGCGGCCAGCATCGGCAGTGTGAATCCCAGCACTGCGCCGACAAAGGTAACCGCCACAGCAATATTGTCATGCGCAATGAGCGCGAATTCCTTGTATGGCGTCGCGCGCGCGTAGATGTAGACAAACAGTACGAGAAGGACGATGGATGTTCCGAGGTATTCGATGAAAGAAACGATGGCGTTGATCATGGCTGTCCTTAATTTACGAAATAGTGTGGAACAAAATTGCTGGTATTGGTGGTGACAGCGGCAGAATCCTCGCGGATGCACATGCCCGCGCTTTGTCCGTCGATCACCCAGGAGCCGATCACCGGATAGTGCCCGTCGAAGCACGGCAGGGATTGCAACGCTTGATAGATGTGGCCTTGGCTGCCATAGGGTCCTTCGGCTTTGAACAAACACTCGTTGTTCGCGTACAGCTCGATGTTGGCGCCCTCTCTCGAATACAGGGGTTTTTTGGCGTATGCGCTCAACCGGCCCGGCTCAAAATACGCGGGCAGCAAATTCGGGTGGTTCGGGAAGATCTCCCAGAGAATCGGCAGCAATCCCTTGCAGGAAACCGCCGCCTTCCACATGGGTTCGATGAGTCGCGTGCGGCTTTGCGTAAGATATGCAGCAAATTCTTCCCGCATCAGCCATTCCCAGGGATAGAGTTTGAACAGATTTTCGATCGCCACACCTTGCACATCGACATAGGAGCTTAGCGGCGGATCCCAGCCGATTTCCTCCATGTACAGGTGCTTTGCCGCGCGGCCCGCCTGGATCACGGTGTCGACGAGATAGGTCGTGCAAGCCCAATCCTCTTCGTTGTCGTTCACGCTGGCGAGATGAATCAGCCCGGCTCCGGGAAGCTGCCGCCAGCGGGCAATCAAGCGTTCGTGAATCGAATTGAATTGATCGGCCGCGGGAAATTTGTCCTTCAACCAAAACCATTGGCACACGGCCGACTCGAGCAAGGAGGTCGGGGTGTCCGCGTTGTATTCGAGCATCTTCGGCGCGTTGCTGCCGTCATAAGCCAGATCGAAGCGTCCATACAAGGAGAAGTCATTGCGCTTCAAGGATGCGGCAATCGGGTCCCAGAAAGCTTGCGGTATCGCCAGTTGCCCGAGACGCTCCTTTTCGATCGCCACCTTGAGTGCGGCAATGCACATGCCATGCAACTCGCCGGTCGCGGCCTCGATGACCTCGATTTCTCTCGAGTTGAATCGATAGCAGACGTCTTCCTTCCAGTAGCCGTCGCGAGCATGAAAGGAAAGCCCTTGCGCTTCGAGTTTCTCTGCACGGTCGGCGCGCGGAACGACGCTCTGGCGCAACATTTAGCCGCCTATGCCGCCAAAGGCGTGAGCCGATGAACCGAAGCCGCCGCGGGCAATGGAACCGGCGCGGGAGGTAATTCCTCCCTCAACAGAGCCGGCGCTGGTGATGCGGGCGTTGCCGATGCTGCGCGTGCTGCCGTCGGCGGCAACCGCGATTGGTCGACCGGAACCCGAGTCCCAGTAATAGCGGGGACCGAAGTAGTAGCCCGGCTGCGCAACCGTCCCGGAGGGATGCGTGCAATTGGCCGGATCGCCCCAATCGTGCACACACTGATCGAGTGATGCGTAGCGTTGCTGCTGCAGCTTCTGGGCCCCACCGTCATAGTAATAAAGACCCATGGCCGAACCCAGCAGAATCAAACCGACACTCGCTGATTGTTTCATTTGTTTTTTCCGCTCGTCGCTTAAGGATAGTACTCCACCAACGATGCGGCGAACGCATTCCTGCAGATGTATGATGCCATCGGCAGGCGTCTGCAGCGATCTTAAGTGCTGCTCTTGAGTCTTCGGGAGGGGGAATTGTCTCTGAGCCGACGTCATCTTCTGCAGGCCGCCGCTTCGGCCGCGGCATGGATCGCAGCATCCGCGCGCGGCCTTGCCTGGCGCGCCGACGAGCTGGAACCCTCCCTCACTCCGTTTCCGCTCGAGGCGGTACGACTGCGCCCATCGCAATATCTCACCGCAGTGGAGTCGAACCGCGCCTACCTGCTGTCGCTCGAGCCGGACCGGCTGCTGCACAATTATCGCAAAAATGCGGGTCTCGAACCGAAGGCGGCAATCTATGGCGGTTGGGAAAACGATACCATTGCCGGACACACGCTCGGACACTACCTTTCGGCACTCTCGCTGCTGCACGCCCAGAGCGGTGATACCGAAGCGCCGCAGCGGGTAACCTATATCGTTTCAGAGCTGGCCGAATGCCAGGCGAAGTCCGGCGATGGTTTTGTGGCCGGCTTT
>DATMKO010000338.1:0-8533 GCA_035571175.1 Steroidobacteraceae bacterium
CCGCCCGGACGCCACGCCAACTCCTGCACGCCGGTGCCGGCCACCGGAAAGCCAGCCGCTTTCTGGATTGACCACGGCTTCTCCACAACGCTGTCGGACCCCAGCTTTGCCTCGTAAACCAACCCGGTATACGACAAGAAAATTGCCTTGCCGGTAACGCGATCGACGAAGCTGTTTTCGAAAATAGGATCATTGTTGGCGTCGAAGAACGGTTTGGAGTGAGTTATTTTCGCCGGCCCGGATTCCGGAATCGTCACGTTTGCGAGAGAACCATCGCCGCACAGCGAGGAGAATCCCTGCTCACCCCAGGGGAACACCAGGGCGCATCCGGGAATCTCCACGGTACCGCCAACAACCTGCTTCTTCAGGTCGACCCAGACCACCGAAGCGGCTGGAAGCATGATGTAGACATAGGCGCGTCCGCCGGACGCACTGATGTCGAAGTTTTGCATTTTGAGCACGAGCGCGCGCCCGGGGAGAGAGATTTCCTTCACCAGATTGAGGGTCTTGGCGTCGTAAACCGACACCAGGTCTTGCCGCGTGCCGCGGCTACCGTGCGACCAGTAGGTCTCGGCGACGTAGAATTGGCTGTTATCGGGGGCGAGGGCCAAGTTCGCAATGTAGCCGGCGGGAATGTGCCCCTCCAGCTTGCCGTTATCACCGTCGAATATGACGAAACTCCCCGCGCGAAACCGGCCCGTGAAAAACCGATGCGGCGTGGTCGGCGACAACGTCGCGACATCGCTGATCTCGGGTGCCAAGGGTGGGGCAGTGGCGGTTTGCGCTGCGGCAACGGACGCAAGTCCAAGAGCGGCGATAATGAGCGAGGTTTTCATGTTCACGGTCATTTTAATTGCCTTTATTCCGTAGCGACGGCGGGCATGGATATGCGCCGCTTGCCGTAAGGGAAGCATATACCACCCGGTTGCATGCGGCATCTCGACGTCCACGCGCCGCTGCGCGATGTTGTTCGCTGCTATTTGGCCGCTTCCTTGTAAGAGAACTTCTGGCCGGCAACAGCCGCCTGATACATCAGGCCGCCCTTGGCAATCGTGAATACCGCCACTCCTTTTTGATACTGCCCAGAGGTGGTCGCGTCCTTCTTGCCGCCGCTTGCGCCCGCGGTGGAACCCCCCGTACCCGCGCTCGCCGAGGCGCCCGCGGTGATGGCAACCGCGCTGACATCGCCGCTGAAACTGAAGTTTCCGGAGGTGAATTCGTCGAGCGCCCGCTTGTCCTCGAAGAAGATCATCTCGCTGTACGCCTGGCCGCCCGCCTGGAAGCCGACGCTCAACTGCGTCATCGATGTATCGCCGATGTACTTGTCCTTCTGGTAGACGCGGCCCGTGCCGTGGGCTGCACCAACGACGAGTCCGCCCTTGCCGATTGTCGGAAAAACCGCATAGCCGTAGCTGGAATTGAAAAAGCCAGCACTCGCGCCGGCGTTCTTGAAAAGCGAGACGGTGTCGCTGTAACTGTCGGCCAGCGCCGGCAAAGACGGCAGTGTCAGCGCAGTAATCAACATCCACGTCGCAAGGATCTTTCTCATGACGGACACTCCAATTGATTGTGCGGAATATTGAGCCTACCCACCCAGGATGTTAAATGATATCCGCAGCGGCTGGATTTATGTGCATCCACCAAAAAAGGGATCATGCTATGCGCTTTCATCACTGCAAGGCCGGAATATTTCGCCGCCGATGACCGCCGACTCGGATGATCCCAGGCTTGATCGTCGCTCGCTGCTTGGCGCAGGTTTGGGCGCGACCTTGAGCGCCGTGGCGCCATCGTTTGTGCAGGCCGCTTCCGCAGCGCGGCGGCCGTCCGGCATTGTGATGTTGGACGCATTGACGCTTGCCGATGCAATCAGGTCGCGGCAGATTTCCTGCGTGGAAGTCATGACGGCGTATCTCGATCACATTGAAAAAATAAATCCACGGGTCAACGCCATCGTCGCGCTGCAAGATCGACCGGCGTTGCTGGCGCAGTCCGAGGAGCGCGATCGGCAGGTCAAGCGCGGCGAGTTACTGGGTCCGCTGCATGGCTTCCCGCACGCGGCAAAGGATTTAGAGCCCGTCAAAGGGATTCGCACGACCCTGGGATCGCCGATTTACAAGGATTTCGTGCCGGCGTCGGACGGCATCATGGTGGAACGGTTGCGCAAAGCCGGCGCCATATTTATCGGCAAGACCAATACGCCGGAATTCGGCTTGGGCTCGCACACCTATAACCCGGTTTATGGAGCCACGCGCAACGCTTACGATCAATCGCGATCGGCCGGGGGCAGCAGCGGCGGCGCCGCGGTCTCGCTGGCTCTTCGCATGCTCCCGGTCGCCGATGGCAGCGACTTCGGCGGAAGTCTGCGCAATCCGGCCGGCTGGAATAACGTCTTTGGTTTTCGCACCAGCTTGGGACTGGTGCCGGCCAGCGCGCTGGACGGATTCTTTCCATCCATGAGTGTGGTGGGCCCGATGGCGCGCAATGTTCCGGACCTAAGCATGCTGCTGTCGGTGCAGGCGGGTTATGACGCGCGAGTGCCGCTATCCTTGGTTGCTGATGCGAGCGCATTCCAGCGGCGATTGGAATCGGATCTCAAGGGCAAGCGAATTGCCTGGTCGGGAGATTTTCGCGGCTATCTGCCGTTTGAACCGGGCGTACTCGATGTTTGCAAGAGTGCCCTCAAGGTGTTCGAGTCCATGGGCTGTGTCGTGGAGGAATCCCAGCCGGACTATCCGCTCGAATCCGTATGGCGGGCATTCTTGACACTACGCGCCTGGCAGTCCGGCGGCAGCCTTCTCAGCTACTACAACGATCCGAAAAAGCGTGCGCTCTTGAAACCCGAAGCAATCTTCGAAGTGGAGAGTGGACTGAAGCTCACCGCCTTCGATGTTTCCGCGGCGTTGGCGGTGCGATCCGAGTGGTATCAGGCGGTGAGGCGGTTTTTCGACAAATATGATTACTTCATCGTGCCGACAGCACAATTGTTTCCATTCGACGTCAATCTGCATTGGCCGCAGGAAATCGCCGGGATGAGGATGACGACCTATCACGAATGGATGAAATGCGTACTTCCCATCACCATGAGCGGCTGCCCCGCCCTCGCCGCGCCGGCCGGATTTAGCAGTGGCGGCTTGCCGATCGGCATTCAAATCGTGGCGCCGATTCACGCAGAACTGGCGTGTTTACAGCTGGCATTCGCATACGACACGGCAACCAGCTGGTCGACCAAGCGCCTGCCGGCACTGCTTGGCTGACGATGTCGTCTAGATCGCTCGCGTGGCTGTGCGGCGCTGTGCTGCTGACATGGTGTGTGGGCATGTTCGGTCGAGGCTACTGGACGCCGGACGAACCGCGCGAAGCGGACATCACCTGGCGCATGAGCTGGCAACCCGACAAAGCGGTTCCCTTGCTGGCGGGTGAAGCTTTTTGTGAAAAACCGCCGATGACTTACTGGGTCGCCGCGCTGCCCGTGAAACTCTTCGGCGCGCAAGCGTGGGCTGCGCGGCTGCCGAATCTTCTATACGCATTGATCACGGCGCTCAGCGTAGGATTGCTGGCCGCTCGCAGCGCGGGCCGCTTCGCGGGGCTGGTGGGTGCCGCAGCCGTCAGCACATTTCTGCTCTCCTACCAAGTGGCAATTTGGTTGGCGACCGATGCGCCGCTGCTCGCCAGTGTTTCGGCGGCGCTGCTCGGCGCCTACATCGGGTTCTATGCCGCGAGCACCGAGGAGCGCTTGCGCGGCTATTTGCTGATGCACACCGCTTTGGGACTGGGGTTTTTGTGCAAAAGCGCCGTTGCCTGGATGGTTCCGGCGCTGGCCATTCTAACCTTGAGCATCTGGGAAAAGCGCTGGCGCGAGCTGTTGCGATGGGAGTTGTACGCCGGGTTGGCTGTACAGGCGGCGATGATTCTCTCCTGGGTGTGGTTCGTGTACGCGGGCGATAACGGCCCGGCGCATTTGAAAGTATTTTTTTGGAACAATCTGGTCGGCCGCTTCGCGGCAGTGGACGCGCCTCCGGAACTGCAGTACGCGACCGGGCACCGTAATTTTCCGGGAAAATACCTGCTCGAATTGCCGATGTATGTATTCCCGTGGACGCTGCTCGTGATTGCGGCGCTGGCGCGAGCGTGGCAGCGCCGTAACGTCGATCACGACAATCGCAGCCTGCGTTTTGGCCTGGCCGCCTCCCTGCCGTCGCTGGTGGTCCTTTCCATGGCGGCGACGGCGCGCAATGTTTATTTCGCGCCGGCGCTTCCCGGCATCGCGCTGCTGGTCGCCGGCTGGGCGCAGCAAATCCAGCAAAAGCCCGATCGCTGGGATGTTCGCGCGCTGCGGCTCACTGCGGCGCTGATGCTGGCGGCAGCGACGGTGGTGATCGCGGCAGCGGGTCTGATCGGTATTATTTCCTGGGTAGACCTGGGTAACCGCGCCGTTTATACGGTGATTTCATCGCTGGGTGGTGCGGCAGCGATCGGGCTCACGCTGGCGGCGTTGACGGCGGCGCGCGATCGAGCCGCGCGTGCCCTGGGCTGTCTGCTGCTTGCCTATAGCGCGCTACTCATCGGGCCTGCCTCACAGCTATACCGCCAGGTGGACCGCTGGCAGGACCTGGCGAAGGTCGGCGTTGCCGTAAAACACGATGCCGCCGGCAGACCCTTGATATTACTGGCACCGGATGAAACCACCCGCGCCATGATCGATATGTACGCGAAGACCTCGGTCGACAGGATACCTGGGCCGATCGATGCCACCGTCATCGATCGGGTGCGCACGCTGGCGGCCGCCGCGCCGGACAGCTTTTTCCTGGTACTGGTGCCCGGGGGTGTGCGAGGTCTCGATTTGCTTTCCCGGCGAGAGCCAGCCGTCGAGGCGGCGCTGCCCTGGCGGCAATCAGCGGGGCTGGAGATCGTGCACAGCTACTCGCTGCCCCATGGCCGGCGCTATGCGTTGCTCAGGCTGAAGCCTTAGGCGCGGCAATTAGCGGCGGCCCAGCAGGCTGCGGTACAGCGAATCGTATTCGCCTATCTGTCGGGACCAAGAAAAATCCTTGCGCATGGCATTGCGCATCAACTGCCGCCAGCTGACGGGGTTGGCATACCAACCGAATGCCGTTTCGATCGCCCAGCGCACCGCCGGCGCATCGTAATCATTGAACACGCAGCCCGTGCCGCTGCCGGTGTTCGGGTCGAAGTGTTCGACCGAATCCGCGAGTCCGCCGGTCTTGCGCACAATGGGAATGGTTCCGTAACGCAAACTGTACATTTGATTCAGGCCGCAGGGTTCATAACGTGACGGCATGAGCAGAATATCGCTGCCCGCCTCGATCAAATGCGCGAGCGGTTCATTGAACCCGGAAGCGTAGGCTGCCCGGCCGGCGAAGCGCCGTGCCAGGTCTGCAAAAAATGTCTCGTACTTCGCCTCGCCGCTGCCCAGAACAACCAGACCAAATTCTCGCGTTTGCAGCAGCGCCGGCAGGGTATCGAACAAAAGATCGATACCTTTTTGTTCCGCGAGGCGGGTCACCATGCCGATCAGAGGCGCAGACTTTTGAATGGTCAGCTTGAGCTTCGCGCTCAGCGCCTCCTTGTTGGTTGATTTGCCGCGTATATTTTCCGGCCCAAAATGGGCCGCAAGGTAAGGATCGTGGCGCGGGTCCCATTCCCGGTAATCGACACCGTTCAAGATTCCAACCACCTCATCGGGGCGCGAGCGCAGCGCGCTTTGCAGGCCCATGCCGAGCGGCGAGTCGCAAATTTCGCGTGCGTAGGTCGGACTGACCGTGCTGACCCGATCGGCGAACTTGATTCCGGTTTTCAGGGCGTTGATGATGCCGTGCGACAAATCGTCCCGGTCCAATTCCGACGTCCTGCCCAATCCCAAGTCTGGGGCGGCGGAGCCAGCCATGATCCCCTGGTAACCTATGTTATGAATCGTCATCAGCGATTTGGAACGCGACAGCGAGTCATCCGACGGGTACAGCGTTTTCAAGAACAAGGGCGCGAATGCCGTGTGCCAATCATTGCAATGGAAAATATCCGGCGCAAACTTGAGGCGCCTGCAGGCATCGAGAGCGGCACGCGTGAACAGCAAGAAGCGCCGATGTTCGTCCGGGTCATTGGTATACAGGCTGCTGCGGTCGAATAGCGCCGGACAGTCCACGAAGTACATGAGGGCATCGGTGCCGGGAAAAGTCGCCCGCTGCAGCGAGTATTCATATTGCATGCCAATTGTCAGCGGGATTTGTTGCAGCCCCGCGACGGGCTGCAGCTCGGAATGGTCGCGCCGTACGACCGGGTAGAGGGGCATGAAGGCGCGAACTTCGTGTCCGAGCGTCGGCAGATGGCGCACCAATGCACCCGCCACGTCGGCAAGTCCGCCGGTCTTTGCGTACGGCAGGAACTCCGAACTCAAAATACACAGCTTCAATGGCGGCATTGATTGCAGTGTAACAAACGAGCGAAAAACGGCCGCGAGAAAAGATGCAGGCGTTTGCCGAGTGTGTCAGGCTTCGGAATATGATGCGACACGCCGCCCGCAATAACACCGGACGCTACGTCAGCCGCCTGACCAGCGGCACCCTGGCGGTGATCATGGCGGGCGGCCGCGGCGAACGCCTCAAAGCCCTCACCCAGCATCGCTGCAAACCCGCGACTCCGTTCGGCGGCAAGTTCCGCATCATCGATTTCGTGCTGTCGAATTCGTCAATTCCGGCATCCGCCAAATAGCCGTGCTGACCCAGTACAAATCGCAATCCTTGATCCAGCACATTCAGCGGGGCTGGAGTTACCTGCGCGGGGAATTGGGCGAATTCGTCGAGCTGATCCCCGCGCAACAACAAATCGGCGCTCATTGGTATCGCGGCACGGCGGATTCGGTGTATCAAAATCTCGAATTCATTCGCTCGCACAATCCCACACATGTGCTGATACTGGCCGGCGATCATATCTACAAGATGGACTATGGTCCGATGATCGCCTATCACGACGAATGCGAGGCCGCCATCACCGTCGGCGTGGTGGACGTGCCGATCGAACGCGCCAATGAATTCGGGATCATGACCACCGATAACACCAATCGCGTGATGAAGTTCGCCGAGAAGCCTCTAAACCCGGATCCCATCATTGGTCAGGAAAATCTGGCGCGCGCGTCCATGGGCATTTATGTCGTCGCGATGGACAGGTTGGAGAAACTGCTGGCGGACGATGCGGTCAATGCGTCGAGCAACCACGACTTCGGCCGCAACATCATTCCTCCCGCGATCGGAACCATGAAGGTATATGCCTATCCTTTCCAGGATGTCGAAACCCGCGCCCAGAATTACTGGCGCGACGTGGGCAACGTCGATGCGCTGTACGAAGCGAATATGGAGCTGGTGGCGCTCAATCCGGAATTGAATATCTACGATCATCAATGGCCCATCTGGACTTATCAGGCGCAGCAGCCGCCCGCCAAATTCGTGCTCGACGAGGAAGGTCGGCGCGGCATGGCGGTAAATTCCATGGTGGCCGGCGGCTGCATCGTCTCCGGCGCCTACGTGAATCAGTCGCTGCTGTCGAATGACGTGCGCATCGAGGACGGCAGCATCATCGAGAGCTCGGTGCTGTTGCCGGGGGTAACCATCGGCCGGCGCTGCAAGATCACACGCTGCATTCTCGACGAAAACTGCGTCATTCCGGACGGTCTGACGATCGGCCAAGACATGGGTGTCGACGCCCAGCACTTCTTCGTGACCAAGCGCGGCGTGGTCCTGGTCACTCCGGACATGTTGCGCGCGCGTGCGGCCGCCGCTAAATCCCCAGCGGCTGCGGCGGCGCCGCCCGCTGCAGCGGCCCCGCCGGCTTAAGGCGCGACTCGCTTAAGACGCGTCTCGTTTGTTGGTGCGCGGCAGATTCAAGCGGCGCGCAATTGCAGATTGGTCCAGGCGGCGATCACACTGCGTGTTTCGATGCCCAGCATATTCGGCTCGCCGTCGATTTCGCCGCGAAGCACCAGCACCTGGGCTCCGGCCGTCCCCCACGGACGATACAGCCAGGGCGGCGCCCGGCCGAACAGGACGACTTGCGGGCAAGCCACGGCGGCAGCGGCATGCGCCGGACCCGAGTCGACGGTGATCAGGCCGACGGCGCGCTCGAGCAGAGCCAAGAGGCGGGGAATCGGCAAGTCATCGGCGGCATTGTGCAGTCCGGTGATGTTCGCCTGCGCCGCGACTTGCGCGTTGAGCGCATATTCGGGACCCGTCCCCAGCAGGACAATCGCATACCCTGGATGCTGAGCACGCAAGCTACGCAGCACATCGGCCCAGCGCTCGCTTGGCCAGTATTTGTTGTTGGGACTCAGTCGCTTGAGCCCGCGCCGCATGGTACGTTTGTTGCCGATCTGCACCAGGATGAGCGGCACGCCGGCAAGATCGCGCGCACGCAGCCACTCGTTCAGGTCGGCGCGCTGGGCCGTGCTCACTTCCAAGTGGCAGCCCGGAACTACCAAGGATGGATCGACAGCGTGCGAACCCGCGTAAGCGCGCGGCATGATTTG
>DATMKO010000339.1:0-7918 GCA_035571175.1 Steroidobacteraceae bacterium
GGCGTCGATTTAAAACGCCGCATCATCGAGGAACTGCGCCCAACGCTGCTCGACAATGTCGGATTGTTCGCGGCGTTGCGCTGGCTATTGAAGGAGACCTGCGCCAGCGCCGGTATGTCGTGCGTCGAGTCCTACCCCGACGAGGAACCGCGGTTCAAGTCCGAGGCATCGATCGCGCTGTTTCGTATTGCACAGGAGGCTTTTAGCAATATTCTGAAACATTCGAAGGCCAGGACTGTGGATATCAGCCTGGACATGGACGATGAGACCCTGCTGATGCGCATCGCCGATGACGGAATCGGAATTCCGGCGAGTCGCTTCAATGCGATCGGCTCGCACGGCTTGGCATCGATGCGGCATCGCGTCCGCGCCCTCGGCGGACGATTGGATGTGCGGGGACCGGAGTCGGGAGGCACGATGCTGGTCGTGCAAATTCCCGTCGCGAACGCGGTGCTGCAGGTCAGCGAACCGGAAGCCACTTAAAGATGCCCTCGTTGCCGCCGGCGGAGCATTGAATGCACGCCCGCAGGATCCTGATCGCCACGATTCCCTTCGCCGGCATCTTGCTGAGCATCGGTGCGCTGTGTGCAAACCGCGATGCGCTGCGCGAGATCGTCCAGGACGAATGCGTAGTTCATTGGCAACAGCGGCACACGGCAGCGCCCTGCGAGCGCGTTGCCGAAACGTACGCCGTGCTTGCCGACCGCAAGGGCGGCGCACACTTCCTGCTCATTCCAACCCGGACAGTGACCGGCATCGAAAGCCCCGAAGTGCTCGAGCCGGACGCGCCGAATTATTTCGATGCTGCCTGGCGAGCGCGTGATCGCGTAGCCGCCGTGGTCGGACACGAGGTGCCCCGCACCGCGGTGGGACTTGCGCTCAATCCCAAGCATGCCCGCAGCCAGGATCAACTGCATATTCATATCGAGTGCCTGCGCGCCGATGTCGCCCGCTCATTACAGACCGCCTCGGCAGGAATCACCGCTTCGTGGTCTCTCATCGACGTGGCGGGTTGGCATTTCGATGCCCTGCGCATCATGGGTGAAGACTTGGGCACATCCAATCCATTCCGGCTGCTCGCCGATCGATCGCCGGCTGCAGAATCGCGGCTGGAAGACTACAGCCTGGTCGTCGCCGGCATGCAATTCAAGGAGGGACCGGGTTTCGTGGTGCTGACCGGCACCGCGCTTCCCGGCGAATTGTTGTTGGATTCGAGTTGTGCCGTCGCTCGTTCCGCAGAAATCGCGGCGCCGCGTGCTTTAGAGACGTACGTTGCCCGCCGAGATCGCGGCGAACAGGGCGGCGTCGACGGGCACATAGCGCTGCGCTGAGGGATCATCGAAATACAGCGGTCCATCGGCGCGGTTGGGGTCGAATCCCGCTTGCAGCAACTCCTGCTTGCGAGGCTTGAACGTGCCGGTTGCGTCGAGCTTGGTAAGAATCCTCAAGAACACCGGCCGCGCGTAAGGGGGCAGGCGCTGCGCGACATCTTTTCGAAACGCCGCAAGATCGAAATCGGCATTCACCACCAGTGCGGCGGCACCTGCACGGCCATCGGCACCGGGCACAGTCACGCCGTACACCACTCCGTCCAGCACCCCGCGGCTCGCCGCGAGCGCACTTAAGACCTCGGCCGTCGAAACGTTTTCCCCTTTCCAGCGATAGGTTTCTCCGACGCGATCGACGAAATAGAAGAAACCGCGCTCATCGCGGCGCATCAAGTCGCCGGTGCGGTACCACAAATCGCCTTCCTTGAAGACATTGCGCAGCACCTTGCGCGCCGAGGCGTCCGCATCCGCATAGCCTTCGAATCGGCCTGCGCGCTCGCCGCCCGCAGGAATGAGCCCGACGGCCTCGCCAATCTCATTGGCCGCGCACAATTCGCAGTACCCAGCTTGGTTTCGCCGCGGCTCTGCCGTGTCAACGTCGAATCGCAGCAGCGCCACCGGCAGGCGATTCGAGAGATACGGCGGAATACGGCCGATGGCGCCGGGTTGGCCCTCGCAGTTGTACAGCGAAAAATTGCCCTCGGTGGATGCGTAGTACTCGAGAATTCGCGGAATCCGAAACCGGCTCTTGAACGATTCCCAGACTTCCGGACGCAAGCCATTGCCGCAGGCCAGCCGCAATGAATGTTCGGTTTCAAGTGCCTGGCGCGGCGAGTTGACCAGGTAGCGGCAGAGCTCGCCGATGTATTGAAACAAGGTGCAGCGTTCGTCGCGCACGTCGCGCCAGAAGTCCGACGCGGAAAACCGCGGTCGAATCACCACGGCGCCACCGCTCACCAGCGGCGCAAAAATCGCGACCACGCCGCCGACGCTGTGGTACAGCGGCAAGCAATTGAACATGCGATCGGAAGGCTTGGTATCCATCATGCCGGCAAACCAATAGCTCCACTGCATGAGCCGGTAATGGCTGACTTTCGCCGCCTTCGGCAGACCTGTGGTACCCGATGTATAAATGTATAGCGCGGTTGCGTCGATGGTCGGAGGCGCGCGCTCCGCGGCTCGCAGTGGCTCTCCCGACAATGCCGCAAGTTCGGGCTCGAGGGCCGCAAAATTCTGCGTGCTCGAACCAAGCACGCGGCAGGACAAATCCGCGGGCAGATTTTCGCGGATCGCGGCGACTCGCGGCGCGAGATCTGCGCCGACGATCAGCGCCTTGGGCCGCGCGATATTGATGGAATGCGCCAGCACTTCGCCCGCCAGCTGGGAATTGACCAGCGCCACCACGACGCCGAGGTGCGTGAGGCCGAGCCAGATGGCCGGGTATTCGGCGCAATTTCCCATCAGCAGCGATACCGCATCGCCGCTCACAAGACCTTTCGCGATCCCCCACCGGGCGTACTGATTGCAGCGAAATGCCAGTTGCCGATATGTCATCGAGACGTCGCTCGAGATCAGCGCGGGCGCGGCGCCGAATTCGCCGCCCAGCCGTTGCATCAATGCCGGCAGCGTAACTGCTTGATCGCCGATGTTTGCCGTCTTGCCGAGGGCCCGGAGCCAGGCATCGCGAGCGAATCTCGAATCACTCTCGAAGGACTCAGTCACGGATTTTTCATTTAACCTATGTCTATGGGTTTGCGAACCATACCACGACTACCTGCATGGTTCGCGATACACTAGAAGCACCATAAGCTTACGAAAAAAAGCAGCATGAAGCGGGAAACGATCGCGATTCACGGTGGCTTCGACTCGGACCCGACGACCAAGGCGGTCGCAGTGCCAATTTATCAAACGGCCGCGTACTCCTTCGATAGCGCCGAGCACGGTGCGGCATTGTTCAACCTCGAGGTTCCAGGATACCGGTACACGCGGATCAGCAACCCGACCACCGATATTCTCGAACAACGGGTCACCGAACTCGAGGGGGGAGTCGGCGCGCTGAGCGTGAGCTCCGGGCAGACGGCGCTGTATTACGCCGCGATGAACGCGTTGGAAATGGGGCGCAACATCGTATCCGTGCCGCAGCTGTACGGCACCACCTACACTTTGTTCGCACACATCATGCCGAAGATGGGCTTTGCTGTCCGTTTCGCAAAATCCGACCGCGCCGCCGATCTCGAGGCGCTGATCGATGAGGATACGCGCGCGATATTTTGCGAGACCGTCGGCAATCCGGCCGGCAATGTGTGCGACCTCGAGGCCCTGGCGCGCCTGGCGCATCGCCATCACATGCCGCTGATCGTCGACAATACGGTGGCGACGCCGATGCTGGTACGGCCGGTCGAATACGGCGCGGACATCGTGATTCACTCGTTGACGAAATTCATGGGCGGGCACGGCACGACGCTCGGCGGCATCATCGTCGATTGCGGCCGTTTTCCGTGGCAGGACCATGCGGCGCGCTACCCGATGTTCACGCAGCCGGACGAGTCATACCACGGTTTGGTTTACACGCAGCACTTCGGCGCCAGCGCTTTCATCGGCCGCTGCCGCTGCGTGTATCAGCGCACGATGGGGGCGGTGCTTTCGCCGTTGAGCGCGTTTCTATTGCTGCAAGGCATAGAGACGGTGGCGCTGCGCATCGATCGCCACGTGGAAAACGCGCTCAAGGTCGCCGCATTCCTGCGCGCCGACCCGCGGGTCGAGTCGGTGAATTTCGCCGGATTCGCCGACAACCCCTACCATGCGTTGGTGCAGAAATATCTTGGCGGCAGAGCGTGTTCGCTCATGACTTTCGAGATTCGCGGCGGATTGCCAGCCGGCATACGCTTCTACAACGCGCTCAAACTGTTCAAACGACTGGTCAACTTGGGCGATGCGAAATCGCTGGCGTGCCACCCGGCATCGACGACGCATCGGCAAATGACATCTCAGGAACAGCTCGCGGCGGGCGTGACTCCCGGCAGTATTCGCTTGAGCGTGGGCATTGAGCACATCGATGACATTCTCGCCGATTTGGATCAGGCGCTCGGCGCAGCCGCTTGAATCAGAAGCCATTGCCGGATGCAGTTCCGGCGTTATTTCCAAACGCTGCGGACCGCGAGCGAATCGGCAGCTGGCTCAACCTCGAGCTGGAAGCGGCGTTGCAGCGCATCCAAGCGGGCCCGGTTGCGCCGGCAATCGATGTACATAAATTCAGCATCGAGCTGGAACGCTTCGACTTCAATACGCCGCAGCCGCTCGAACATGCCCTGCGCTGGACCATCGATCGCATGGAGCATGGCATCGTGCAAATGTCGAATCCGCGATATTTCGGCCTGTTCAATCCCGGGGCAAATTTCCCGGCGCAATGCGCCGATCGAATCGCGGGATTGTTCAATCCGCAGCTAGCGAGTTCGGCTTCCTCGCCCTTGCCGGTGGCTTTGGAAAGCCATGTGATTCGAGCGGTCGCGCGTCGCGCAAGGATGAGTGAGGAAGCCACCGGACATTTCGCCACCGGCGGATCGGAGGCAAATTACACCGCGCTGCTGTGCGCGCTGACCGGCGCCCACGCGGGTTTCTCCACAGAGGGTGCGCGCGCCTTTGCCGGGCCCGTCAAGTTCTATACGTCACGCGACTGTCACATTGCGTGGCTGAAGATCGCGCATCAAGCGGGCGTCGGCCGCGCCGCGCTGCATCTGGTGGATACGGACGGTCTGGGCCGGATGAATCCGCAGGCGCTGCTGCGCGCCATTGCCGAGGACCGCGCCGCGGGCGCCGTACCCGTGATGGTGGTTGCCACGGCGGGGACCACCGGCGGCGGCATGATCGACCCGTTGCACGCCTGCGCCGATATCGCGAGCCAGCAAGGCCTCTGGTACCACGTTGATGCAGCCTGGGGCGGCGCGGTGCTGGCGTCGAATCGCCTGCAGGGACTGCTCGACGGCATCGAACGTGCCGATTCGATCACCATCGATGCCCATAAATGGCTGGCGACGACCATGGGGTGCGCCATGTTCCTGACGCGCCGCGGCCCGCTGCTGTCCGAAGTATTTCACGCCTCGACCAGCTTCATGCCGTCGAGCATTTCGGGGATCGATCCTTATCTCAATACCCTGCAATGGTCGCGGCGTTTTCTCGGCTTGCGGCTGTTCCTGGCGCTGGCGGCGGCCGGGTGGGAGGGCCTCGGTGCACACGTGGAGCGCGGCGTCGAGGTGATCGAGCGCATCAAACAGAGGCTGGTCGCACTGGGATGGGGCATCGCCAATGACTCGGCGCTCGCGGTGCTGGCGGCGATCCCGCCCGCTGAAATGGGCGATGTGCGAGCTCTGGTGCGGCGGGTGGTTGCCTCCGGGCGCGCCTGGGTGGCGCCGACCACATTTGAAGGCCGCGACGTGGTGCGCATATGCGCGACCAACGGGGAAACCGGCGCGCCAGACGTGAATGCGCTGATCGCGGTGCTGAACGAGCGTCCCTGACGACCGTTGAGCGCCCGTGAGCGAGTCGCGCTGATCCCCTACCCCGAGGTGCGTACCACCAGGTCCGCTATAGAGGACAGCGAGTGGAAGTTCTCCGGCGTGATATCCGCTTGGGCAATCGCCAGGTCGAATTCCAATTCGACGGCCAGCATGAGATTCACCATTTTCAACGAGCTGATGCCTAGATCGCTGAGTTGAGCGTCCAGCGGAAAGGGGTCCGGTACCGGGCTGCCGGCCCCCAGAACCTGTTTGACCAGCCCGATCAGTCGCTCTTTGACTCCCCCCTGCGTCTGCGGATCCACTCGACTTCTCCCGGAGAAAACAGGGCCGATCATAACTCGTAGCGGAGGATACGTAATACGCCTAAGATTTTACATACTTTCGAGGAAACTGAGCCCAGCGTCACCAAGTGACAATATATCCGCAGCGGCGTTATTGTCCGTGCCGGGCAGTCCCAGCATAATCGGCAACTGCATAGCTTCAGGGATGGTCAGGAATGGCAACGGATACTCGTCGAGCTACCGGCACCCATCGGGTAATAAATCTACGCCAAAGCGACCTGACGGCGCGGGCCCGCGCGGCCGCCGAAATCGCCAAGGTCAACGCGGCAGCGGTTGATACCGAGGCGCGCTTCCCCACCGAGGCGTTCGCCGAACTGCGCAAGCAGCGGCTGCTCGGCTTGCAAGTTCCGCAAGCCTTGGGCGGTGAAGGCGCCACCATCGCGGAAATTGCCGACATCTGCTACATCCTCGGCCAAGCGTGCTCGTCGGCGGGGCTGATTTACGCCATGCACCAGATCAAGATCGCGTGCATCGTGCGCCACTACAAGAACACGGCAGCCCTGGAGCGGGTGCTTCGTCGCATCGCCTCGGAGCAGTTGCTCATGGCATCTTCGACCACCGAGGGACAGGCCGGCGGCAACGTCCGATCCAGCGAGGCCCCCGTCGAGCACGATGGCGAACACGTCACCCTCGAACGCAAGGCGACCGTGATTTCCTATGCCGTGGAAGCCGATGGAATCGTAACGACCGCGCGGCGTGCGGCCGATGCCGCGGGCAATGACCAGGTGTTGTTGGTTTTGTTGAAGGCCGACTATACGCTCGAGCGATTGCAGGTGTGGGATACCCTCGGTATGCGCGGTACGCACAGCGAAGGATTCACGCTGCGCGCACGCGCCGCGGTCGGCCAGCTCATGCCGGAGCCCTATGAAAGAATTCACGCGCAGACCATGGTGCCTTTCGCGCACTTGCTGTGGGGCTCGGTATGGGCGGGAATCGCCGCTGCCGCTGCGGCCAAGGCGCAGGGATTCATCCGTCACGTGGTCAGACAGTCGAATGGCCAAATGCCGCCCGGCGCTGCGCACTTCACCCAGGCGGTGTCAACTTTGCGAAATCTTCGCGGAGTACTCTCGGCCAGCCTGCGTAGCTACGAGGCCGTGATGGCGGATGAAAAGGCCGTCTCCTCGATGGAGTTTCAGGCGACGATCACGTTGACCAAGGTGCAGGTATCGGAACTGGCGGTGACCACCGTGCTCAGTTCGCTGCGCGCTTGCGGCCTATCGGGGTACCGCAACGACACCGAATTCACCATAGGCCGGCTGCTGCGCGATGTGCTGTCCGCGCCGCTCATGATCAGCAACGATAGGATTCTGTCGAATCTCGCCGCGACGTCGCTGATGACACCCCTGCCAGCCTCGATCAGCGGTTGAGCCCCGTGTCAGCCGACGGCGCCTCGCAGTACCCGCTCGCGCATCTGGCCGATGCGCTGTTTCGCCCCATGGGCGTCGACGGGGTTTACGCGCGCACCGCGTTGTATGTGGATCTCGTCGAGCGCCTCGAACACTACATCACGCGGCAGCGCAGCCCTGATGCTGAAATCATGCGCTTTCCGCCGGTGATGAGCCGCACGCAGCTGGAGAAATCCGGCTACCTCAAGAGCTTCCCGAATCTCTTGGGATGCGTCTGCGCTTTGCACGGCTCGGAGGCCTCGATCCGATCGGCCGTCGAACGCAACGACAACGGCGGCGATTGGACCACCTCGCTGACCTCGTCGGATCTGGTGCTGTCTCCGGCCGCT
>DATMKO010000340.1:0-7190 GCA_035571175.1 Steroidobacteraceae bacterium
GATGAGCATGGTCGTGAGGCCCAAGGCCCCCTCCTCCATGGCCTGGTGAACCAAGCCGCGCATCTGCTCGAGTTGTTGCGGCGTCGGCTGCACATCGGCTTCCCCGAGTACATAAGTTCTCACCGTTGGCGCGCCGACAAACGAGGCAACGTTCGGCGCGATGCCTTTGCGCTCCAACCCATCCAGGTACTCGCCGAGCGTGGTCCAGGTGACCGGGAATTTGATGTCATCCTGACGCGCCACCATCAGTTCCTTCATCTTTTGATTGAGCGGGCCCATGGAAAATTCGCCCATCACTTCCAAGGTAACTCCCTGCGTGAGGTCGCTCAACGCACGGCCATCGACCAGCAGCGATTCCTCCGGATGCGCCAGCATGTTGATGAATCCCGGTGCTACGGCTTCGCCATGGACATCGATGGCCATGCGGCCGGCCAAATCCTGCTGCGGGCCCACATACACGATGCGATCGCCGTCGATCGCGACATCGCCGAGATAGGGCTTGCCCCCCGAGCCGTCGTAGATCGATCCACCATGCAGCACCACATCGTGAACCTTGCCGGCTTCGGGCGCAGCCGCTGCTGCCAGGGCCAGATTCGCGGCGAAAAATATGGTCGCCGGCATCACGAACTTTGATTTTGAAAATGTCATCGCCTCAACCCCTTTTGAAATTCATATTGGCTAGTTCGCCCCATAGTATTGGGTGAGGTAATCGACAATTGGCGCTACCTCGTTTTCCGCAATTGGGGCGCCCATGATCTTCATCATCTTGCGAACCTCCGCATCCCAGACCGTGCGCGTCAAGAACGGCGAATTCATCACAATGTAGTCCAGGCTGTGGCAGGTGGAACAACGCAATTGAACCAGCGCGGCCTGCCCGCCACCCGCAAGTTTGATCGACGGCTCACCGCAATACGCCGATGCCGCGATCAGGCTGAAAAACAGCCCCGCGCCGAACCGCCTGGTTGTGGTCACAGCAATCCTCTAGACAATATCGAGCGCGATTTTTTGCACTACGTTGTTATGATAACCCGGCCCGTTGAAGATGAGCTCCGCCGGCTGCACGGTGCCCTGCGTGTTGCTGGCACGCGCCATCACGGACAGGCGGCCGGCGGCCCGAGGCGGACACGTGAATTGCCAGGTGCGGAACGAATACTTACCGAGACTCTCGCCGAGCGTGGCGCGTTGCCAGGTGGTCCCATCGTCGACGGAGATCTCGACGCCGCGAATGCCGTAGCCGGCGTCCCATGCAATGCCTTTGCACTCGAGCGCCTGGCCGGCCGCAAAGCGCTGCCCGGCGCTCAAATTGGTGATTAGGGAATTGACAAGGATCTCGGTGATCGGTGTCGTGGTGGCCGATTCCTGCGATGTAAATCGATCGATGATAGGGAATTTGCCTATCGGAATTCGATAGGCCGTATTCATCCAAAAGCTGGCCAGCGGCTGCGACAACGCGCGAATGCTGGCCACCTGTTTCATCCAGTAGGTTGCCGACCATCCCGGCACCACAATCCGCGCCGGAAACCCGTTCCAATGCGGAAGCGCGGCGCCGTTCATTTCGTACGCCACCAGCGTGTTCTCATCCATCGCCTTCCAGGCCGGCAGGCTCTTGACGAATGCCGGGGTGCTCGCGAGCGGCGCGCGGTCGCTGCCATTGAAGGCGATCTCCACGGCATCGTTTTTCAGGCCAGCCCGCGCGAGAATGTCCTTCAATCGCGCGCCCTTCCAGCGCGCATTGCCCATCGCGCCGGATCCCCATTCCACTCCCGCAACGTGCGGGGCAGACAAGCCGCGCCGGTTGCCGGCGCACTGGCAAACGGCTACGAGTTCCGCAGGTTCGAAATCGCGCTTCAAGTCGTCCATGCTGAGGTCAAAGCCGCGTTCGGCCGCCTCGCCGCCGACGTTGAGCCGCCAACTACGAACGTCGATGCGCGGGATATCCGCGAGGTGCCAGCGAACGAAGAATTTATCGTTGGGTGTGAGGACTTCGTCGAAGAATTCCGCCGGTGATTCGTAGTTCGGCGGCCGGTACGAACGCTTGATGAGCGGCTGCTTGCCCGGCAGCGTGTCGCGAACCTCCGAGTCCAAGGTTCCCTGCGGCAGCTCGGCCCGAGCCCAGCGCCCAATCAAGCCGCCTTCCGCGAGCGCGATGCCGCCTGCCGCCATGGCTACGAACGAGCGTCTCGTTTGCGTGGGCATTGCGATCCCCTTTGTTGTCTCCCATTTCGAGTATAGCGCCGTCGCCTAGACGCCAGCCACGATCCGCATATCTCGCACAGCGCCGCCGTGCAATGCCGCCAGGGCCTTCTGATAGCCCGGGCCATCATGCACAGCGACCGCTTGGGCCACCGAATCGAATTCGATGACCACGGTACGCTCCAACTGGCCGGCCTCATAAGCGTGAGCGGGAATTCCCCGCGCTAAAAAGCGCCCGCCGCCGGCCTCGATGGCCGGACCCGCGAGCTTCGCATAAGCGGTAAGCTTGGCGGGATCCGAGACCTCATGATAACAAGTGATCCAATACGCCTTGGCCATAAAACCTGTCCTCGTTGTGTTGTGAAAACAAGATCCTGGCAAGCGCCGCTAGGTAATGACCTCGAGCACCTGCTTGAGCGCGCGTCGCGATTCCTGGGCAGCGCGCCCCCAGCTCTGCCTGCCTGAGAGTTCGCTGTGACCGAATGCGATGCGGCCGTAGCGTTCCCGTATGACTTCCAAGGGCGCTGGCTCGCCCGCGGTCCCGAAATAAAACCCGGGCTGCGGAGCGATATAGGCATGCCCCCAGCGATTGATCACGATGCCGGCGATGTCGCGCTTGGCGTTGAATCCCGCGGCGCCGAACATCAGCTGCAGCTGTCTGCGAATCTGCAGTTCGAAATCAGCATACGTGGTGCCGAACAGGCGGGCGCGCGCGCCGCTGGTTTGCGCATCGATGGGCACGCCGGATTGCGGGAAGCCGACGTACATGGTGAGCATCGCGGGCTTGGCGGGATCCAGCGGCACCGGAACCCCGTCGATCTTCATCGGCTGCCGAACGTTCACGAAGAAACCGAATCCGTCGAACCAGTGCGCGGCCGAAATTCCGAGTTTCGCGAATGCCCTCCAGTTGCGCACTGCTACGTTGGCCACGAGAATCGGTCCATGATGAAACTTCGCGTAGGCCGCAGCATATGCGGGCGGCAGATCCCGCACGATGCGCCGGGCGATCCAGCCGCCGGCCGCCACGATCACCGCCTGTCCGCGGACGCGCTTCAGGTCACCCCCAACGGCATAGGTCACGTTGATACTTTTGGATTTCTCGGGCTCCCCGTCGTGCCGCACGGCCACCGCGGTCGCGCCGAGTCGAATGCGCGTGTGCTGCGGCCGGTCCAGCGCGCCGAAATCGATCGGCGCAAATAGCACGTCCGCGAATGAATTCGAACCGGTGATCGCGTTCGGCAGCAGTGCTTTGACGATGTGCCGCAGGATCGCAGCATTGCCGCCGGGAAACGAAAACGCGTCGGTGGAGATCACGTTTTCGTCCGTGCCCGGCAGGCCGAGCAGTTTCGCGCCATAGGCCGAGACCACGTCCGAGCTCACGCCATAGTCGCCCGTCGCCACCAGCGGATCGGATAGGCGGAATACGTCCCTGGACAAGCCCAGCTCGCGAACGATCAAATCCCCGTACGACATCGTGTCGAGCCAGCGATTCGTCGCCGCTTCATCGCCGTGCGTGAGAATGGGCGAGTGCCTCTTCCACTGCACCCAGTTGCGGCGGATGTCGGGGGAAATCGGCGCGCGCCGTAGATCGTCCGACCAAGGATCGACCACCCACGCCTGCTTGGCCGCAAACGGCACATTGAAAAAGTAGCCGAGCGAACCCGCGTCCTCATTCCAATACATCGGGTCGTAGTTGTCGCGTGCGAATTTCAGCGACGCCGCCGTTCCGGTCGGATCGACGTAATCGTACGATCGTGGCATCCCGATCTCGTCCCAGAGACCTACGACGTGCGCATAGGAATTGTCTGCGCGCGGCACCACCGCGTCGTTCGAACCCTGCGGTCCGGTCAGCATCACACCGTCCACCAGCATTTGATTCTGTTTGGCTTCGCCGCCGAATACCGGATGATTCTCGAGAACCAGACAGCGCCCGTTGGGGTGCGCCTTGCGAAATTCGTAAGCCGCGATGAGTCCCGCGAAGCCGCCGCCGACAATGATCAGATCGTAAAGCTCGTCGATGACCGGCGCATCATCGATCCGCGCCTCGTAGATTCCATCGCGAATGCCGTGCGCCGCATTGACGACGGAGGCAATGTTGCCGTTGGAGCGCGCGTAATCACCGATGCCGGCGTAGCCGTTCCACTGCGAGGTGAGGTTTTGCGCGAACGCCGGCGCGGCCGCGCCCAGCAGAATCGCCCCGGACCCGATGAGCGTAGACCCCAAAAAGTCGCGCCGCGTAATCTGGACATTCAGCCCGAGGGATTCCAACTCGTCGGTATCAGCCATACTCATCACATCGAGTGCGGGTTTTCACGCTACTTGCCAATATAGCCGGGAATACCCTTGGCGTGGGGACTGCGGGCCAGCTTCTTCGCCGCCTTTACCGCATCGTGAAAATTAGCCCGCACGTCCTCGATGGCTACGTTGCGCCTGAAATAGTCAGCCCAGATGAATTCCGCAAATGCGGTTGGGGTCTTCTCATAACCGCCGGCATCGCGAACATAGCCTGCCAGCGACCGATAGACGTCGTCGACCAGGTCCATCAAATGGTATGGAATCGAACTGTAATGATGGCGCACCCCATTTTCGTCCAACGGGTGAACCCAGAGACGAGTGTCCATTTCAAGCCAAAAATCCTGCGGCGCCTTGAGCTTGCTGAGGTCCGCCTCCACCATGAAACAGGCGGTCTGCACATTGGCCTCCAGCGCGGCACGGGCCAGATGATGATGGTCGGTGATATAGAGCGCTTTGTCCGGTCCAATCACCGCGGGCATGGGGTGAGCCTGAAGGAACTTCTCCTGCTCCTTCGGTTTCATGGCCGCAAGTCTCTGTTTCTTCTCCTCCACTTCGAGCTTGCCGATGGTGAGTTGAGTCGGCCGAAGTTGAGCGATGACTGCCGTCTGATGTTTTGACATGATGGTCTCGATGTCGCGTGCTTCTATAGTACACCGGCCAACAGACAATCTAAGATCGGCCGTGCTTGATGAAGCGTTCGTCGATTTCGATACAATGCTCACCTCGCCGCTCTGGAGCCTAAGACAATTCGCAATCGCTTAATTCGCAACGGCATCCCGTGCCGATCAGTGTGATCAGCGCCAACTGGCCGCTGCTGTTCGGCATGGGCGTGCTCATGCTGGGCGCCGGGCTGCAGGGCACGCTGCTCGGCGTGCGTGCCACTCTCGAGGGATATCCCCCTTATGTGACCGGCCTCATCATGTCGTCCTACTACGTCGGATATCTCGTCGGCACGCGCATCGCACCACCATTGCTGCGCCGGGTGGGACACATCCGAGTTTTTGCCGCGCTTGCCGCCGTGGCATCGGTGGCGGTGCTGACCCAAGGCACCTTCGTCAATCCCCCCGTATGGGGCGCGATGCGCCTGCTTTCGGGAGTGTGCTTCGCGGGCATTTACGTGGTTGCGGAAAGCTGGCTCAACGATCGCGCGAGCAAGGAGAACCGTGGCAGGTTGTTGGCGATGTACATGCTGGTGTTGTACGTGGGGCTCGGGGCTGCACAATTTCTGCTGGTCTTGTCGAATCCGCGCACCGCCACGCCGTTCATGCTCGTTTCGGTGCTGATTTCCCTGGCATTGGTGCCGATAGTGATTTCCGCACAGCAAGTACCGGAGCGCGCCATACCGTCCAAGGTACGTCTGCTCGATCTATACCGCAATTCACCGCTCGGCGTGGTCGCGGTCACGTTCTCCGGTCTGATTTCGTCCATCATTTTCTCGATGGGGCCGGTGTATGCACGGTTGAGCGGATTGCAAACCCACCAGGTGGCGTCATTCATGGGTGCGAGCATTCTTGCCGCCGTCGTTACTCAGTATCCCATGGGCAGGCTCTCCGATCGCATGGACCGGCGTACGGTGATCGCCACCGTCTGCATTATTGCGACGCTTGTGGCCGGCAGCATCGCGGTGTTCCGTGACATCCCGCATCCGCTATTTTTGCTGCTGGCGGCATTGTTCAGCGGTTTTGCGTTGACGCTGTATTCGCTCTCTGTATCGCACATCAATGACAAGCTGGAGCCCAAACAAATGGTTGCCGCGAGCGGCGCGATTCTGCTGCTCAATGGGACCGCGGCGGCGGCGGGGCCACTGCTTGCAGGAAGTCTGATGGCCGCTTTTGGACCGCATGCCTATTTCGCGACACTTGCGACACTGACGGGACTGCTGCTGGTCTATGATGTGTGGCGCAAGTCGCGGCAGGGACCCGTGCCTGCCTCTCTCAAAGCGCCGTTTGTCGGCTCGGAGCCCAGAGCCTAGATGGACCTCGCCCCCTCGTTGCGGATAAGTGCATGGCCATCACTCGTTGTCGTCCTCTCGAACACCCTCATCACTGCTGCCATGGCTGCAGCGGCTCAAGCTGCAGCTCCGCCGGCCAGTGTGTTGGCGTTTGACATCGCCTACGATCCGGCAGTCGGCGAGCCGCTCTACAACGCTCGCTGCGCGGCCTGCCATGATCATCCCAGCGGTCGGACGCCCGCCAAGGGCGTAATTGCGAACAACACACCACCCTACATTTTCGGCGCGCTCAACGACGGGGTGATGCGCGTCAACGCAGTAGGTCTTGCGCGCGGCGAGAAATTCTCGATCGCGATGTATCTCTCGCAGAACAAGGCGGGAGGCACGGTATCCAAGGTAAGTTCCGAGACGCCGGCCTGCGCGCATTCGCCGCCAGCGCTGAACTTGGCCGCTCCTGAGTGGAATGGCTGGGGCCGCGGCGTGGAGAACCGCCGGTATCAGCCCGATCCCGGGCTGACCGCTCTCGAGGTGCCGCGCCTCAAGCTCAAATGGGCGATGGGACTGTCCGGCAATCGCAGCGGCCAGCCGGTAATCGCCGGCGGGCGTCTATTCACCAACGATACGGCGAGCTCGCTCTATTCCCTGGATGCCGAAACCGGCTGCGCCTATTGGCGCTTCAACACCGCAGGACCGACCCGAAGCACGATAAGTTTGGCGCCGCTGGACAAGCCGCAGGCGCGGATCGCGGCAT
>DATMKO010000341.1:0-2360 GCA_035571175.1 Steroidobacteraceae bacterium
TGCCGGCGGCGGGACTACACGGCGTCGCACGGCGCAGCGCGTCGGGCATAATGTACGGACCCAGTTGCATCGATACGGAGCTCGACCGCGTGCGCCCGGCCGTGAATGCGCTCATCGAGGCTCACCCCGGAACTTCAGTCGAGGACAAAGGCCAAACCATCGCCGTGCACTTTCGAATGGCGCCCCAGCACGAGTCAAGCGTACGCGAGTCGCTGGTCGCCATCAGCAAACCGATGAGCATTGATTATCACATTCAAGAAGGAAACATGGTCCTTGAGTTAATGCCCCGCGGATTCAACAAGGGCGCAGCCGTCAAGATGTTCATGCAGGAGCCGCCATTCTTGGGCCGGCGCCCGGTGTTCGTCGGCGACGATCTCACCGATCAAGGCGGATTTCAGTCGGTCGAAGAGCAGGGCGGCATTTCTATCGCAGTCGGCGATCGTGTGCGCGGTCAATATCGCCTCGACGATCCAGCCGCCGTGCGCACCTGGTTGCAGGGCGTCGCCTCGTTGCAAGACTCACCACGCGAATGAACCCATCCTCGGACCTGGATCTCGCAGTCATCGGTAATTGCCAAGTTGCCGCATTGATCGACCGGCGCGGCCGAATTGTGTGGATGTGCCTGCCAAAACCGGATGCCGATCCGGTGTTCTGCGCGCTGCTGCGGCGCGATGGCGGCGATTCGGTCAGCGGCGTCTTCGCCATCGATTTGCAAAACATGGCCGAAGCACGGCGCACGTATGTGCGCAACACCGCCATCGTGGAGACCACGCTCAGCGACGTGCGGGGCAACTCCATGAGGATCACCGATTTTTGCCCGCGCTTTCGATCGCACGGCCGCAACTTCCGACCCACCTGTCTGGTGCGGCTGATCGAGCCCATCGCGGGACGGCCGATCGTCAATGTGCGCCTGCGGCCGCGGTGCGACTTCGGCGCCAATGATCCGCAGCGAGTCGCCGGCAGCCACAGCATTCGTTTCCTCTCCCCGATGCTCAATTACCGAGTCACCACCAATAGCTCGCTGTCACCTCTGTTGGACGAGACCGCGTTCGTGCTCGAACGGCCGCTGGCATTCATCCTCTCACCGGACGAAACCATAGAAGAGACGCCGTTGACCCTTGCAAGAAACTGGCTGGAGGAAACGCGAAACTACTGGCACGAGTGGATTCGCGGCCTGGCGGTACCCTTCGATTGGCAGGAGGCGGTGATTCGCTCGGCGATTACCTTGAAATTATGCACCTACGAGGACACTGGCGCGGTGCTCGCCGCTCTGACCACCTCGATACCGGAGATGGCCGACAGCGCGCGCAATTGGGACTACCGATTCTGCTGGCTGCGCGACAGCTTTTTCGTGATCCTCGCGCTCAATCATCTGGGCGCCACCAACACCATGCAGGGCTACTTGCGCTATCTCGACAACATCGTGGCGCGCAATCCCGGCGGGGATCTGCAGCCGCTGTATGGCATTACCGGCGAATCACACCTCGAAGAACGAATCATCGAGACACTGGACGGTTATCGCGGCATGGGGCCGGTGCGGGTCGGCAATCTGGCGTGCGAGCAAATCCAGCACGATGTCTACGGCGCAGTGATACTGGCGGCGCGGCAGTTGTTTTTCGATCATCGGCTGACGAATCCCGGTGATGCCGCGATTTTCGCGCGCGCAGAAGTGCTGGGTGAGCGCGCCATGAAGATGTTTGCGGTACCGGATGCCGGTCCGTGGGAATTTCGCGGTATTGAACGCGTACACACCTTTTCCGCGGTAATGTGCTGGGCGGCTTGCGACCGATTATCGCGAATTGCCGTGCAGCTCAAAATCTCCGATCGGGCCGCATTTTGGCGCGCGAGCGCCGACACCATGCGCGCGGAAATTCTGGCGCGCGCGTGGAGCCACAAAAAGCAGACATTCACCAGCGCTTTCGACGGCGAAGACATCGATGCCACGGCGCTGCTGCTGTCCGATCTCGGGCTGGTCGAAGGCAGCGATTCACGCTTCGTGTCCACGCTCAATGCCATCGAGCGCGAACTGGTGCGAGGCGACCTGGTATTTCGCTACGTCCATGCGGATGATTTTGGCATTCCGGCCAACACCTTTACCATGTGTTCGTTCTGGTATGTCAATGCACTTGCCGCGGTTGGGCGTGTCGATGAAGCGCGCGTGATATTCGAAAAACTCCTGCTTCGCCGCAACGGCGCCGGCCTGCTATCCGAGGACATCGATCCCGTCAGCGGCGAGCAGTGGGGTAATTTCCCCCAGACCTACAGCATGGTCGGCATTATCAGCTGTGCCACCCGCTTAAGCCGATCTTGGGAAGAAATGCTGTAGGCCGAGATCAGAATTGCAGTGCTGCCGCGTACTC
>DATMKO010000342.1:0-3227 GCA_035571175.1 Steroidobacteraceae bacterium
CATAAGGAGCACTGTCGTGTTTCGTGGTTTCAAGTATCAAGTGGTGTTGCCGGTAGCGGCAATCTCGCTGCTGTTGATCAGCCTTGGCGCGGTCGGGTTTTCGGTTTGGGCGATGCAGCAAGTGCAATCACGGGTACGCCAGCGCATCGCGGACAATGTGACTTCAATTCAGGGCGTCTTCGGGACGACCGCCACACTCATGCAGGATCGCGTTCGCGCCAGCATGGCGTTGCTTCAGGACCAGATCAAGGTGCGCGGCGGTGCCGAGAAGGGCGCTCAAGTCTCGGTTGCCGGCAAAACCGTGAACGATGTGTTGATCGGCGGCAAGGGGCAGGCCGGCGATTTCGAGCTGGTCGACTACGTTACCCGGATGAACAAGGGCACCGCCACGATATTCACCAAGGATGGCGACCGCTTCGTGCGCATCGCGACCAACGTGATGAAGGACGACGGCACGCGGGCGGTTGGTACCGAGCTCAACAACACCACGCCGGCCTACGCAGCGATCAGAAGCCGAGTCGCGTTCTATGGCATCGTCGATATCCTGGATCATCCCTACTTCACCGGTTACGAGCCCCTTCTTTCCAAGAATGGCGAAGCCATCGGCATCGCTTACGTCGGCTACAAGACCGAATTGCCGATACTCATGCAGGCGCTTGATCAAGCGCACTTGCTGAAGAGCGGATTTGTCGCCGTGGTCGACAGCAATAAGGCGCGCTACCTGCCTTCGGGGGTGACCCCTGAACAGGTCCAGCAAGCCACCGACAACAAGGACGGCTCCTGGGCGATCGACCGCTTACCCTTGCCGGATTGGGGATTGACCATCGTCTCCGCCTATCCGATTGCCGAATTGCGCGCCGAAGGTAGACAAGTCGGCTACGGAGTGGCGCTGGCGGGAATCGTCCTCGGCATTGTCATTTCCCTGGCGCTGTTCTTTCTGCTGGACCGAAAAGTGCTGCATCTGCTCGGCGGCGAACCCCGCGTTGCGGCTGATTACATGAAGAAAATCGCCGAAGGCGATCTGGCGCTCGAAATCGGAGTTGCCGGCGAACGTCCCGACAGCCTGATGGCCTCGCTGAAAGTGATGCAGCTCAAGCTCAAGAATCTTATCGCGGGTGTGCGCGGCGGCGCGGCCGAACTCGGCGAGCAATCGCGCAAGTTCGAATTGGCATACGCCGCCTACCAGTCCGATCACAAGGAAGCGGCTTCGCAGGAACTGGCGCGCCAGGCCAAGGGAGTCAGCCGCACGCTGTCGTTGCTGGAAAAAACCATCGGCCGATTCAAGCTGTAGGCCGAGCCGGCGATCGGCGACGGCCGCGACCACTCCGTGCGCGGCTCAGAAGTCTGTTTCGTTGATTTCGCGCACACAGGCGACCAGTGCCGCCCGCCCCTCCGGACCGAGTCTTTTGACCTCGGTCCGAATGTTGTCGAGCGCCATTTGCAGGCTGGTGACGTCGGCGCAGAATTCGACGGCATCGGCGAGCACCTGGCCGTCCGCGCCGAATTGATCCAGGCAGAAGTCGGTCAGCAGAAAGCGCGCTTGAGCAGGCGATATCCCGGGCTTCAGGCGCAGCCGCTCGCTGATGGAACTCGTCACCGACGCTGCATCGTGCGCACCCTGCGACGCCGTCCCGTCACTGGTTGCGGTAGCCACGAAGCCGTGGCTTACGAGCCAACGCAGGCCATCGATCACCGTTTCGCGAGGCGCTTTCGAACGCTGCAGAATCGCGTCCGGATTCGTGGAGCCTTGTTCGATCAGCGACAGAATGTTCTTGGCGCCGGCATCGAGCTTGTGAGCGCGGCCGCGCAGCTCCTCCACGCCCTTGGGCGTGACCAGAAAAAACTTCTCCCCCGCTTTCACATTTTCACCGGCATGGAGTCCATTGCGGTGTAGAAACTATATGCCAAATGAGGCGCCAATCGCACTACGCCGAGCGTTGCGCTCGATCCTTTTGATTCTGGGCTTCGATGCGTGCGCGCGCCTCCTGCCACTGCGCATCGGTCCAGTTGCGCAATTCGTAGAAATTGCCGCCCGTTCCAAGGTAAGCGCCGCCGTCCATCATGATGGACTGGCCGTTGAGCCAGGGGCAGCCGTCGCTCATCAGAAAAGTCGCGAGATTCTGCAGCTCTTCCATGCGGCCGGCTCGTCCCATCGGATTCACCTTGGCGCTGCGCACTCCGGGTTCATCGCCGGGACTCAAGCGCTTGCTCATGCCTTCGGTGGGGATCTCACCCGGTCCAATGGCATTCAGCCTGATCCCAAAGCGCGCCCATTCGGTGGCGAGCGACATGGTCATCGCGTGAACGGCACTCTTGCTCATCGCCGACGGTACGACGTACGGCCCGCCGTTCAAGACCCAGGTGGTGATGATCGACATGACGCTGCGATAGGGGTCACCGGCCTGCCATCGTCCTTCTCGCGCCATCTGCACCCAGCGCCGGCCGACGGCGTGCGTGACGTAAAATGTGCCATGCATGACGATATTGGCGATTGCGTCAAAGCCGCGCGGCGAGAGTGCCGCGGTCGGGGAAATGAAGTTGCCGGCGGCGTTGTTCACGAGGCCGGTCAGGGGGCCCTGCGCAAATATGTCCTCGACCATCGCATCAACGGCGGCGGCATCGCGAATATCCACACCGTAGGTCTTGACGGATCCGCCGTGGGCGGCCATGAGTTGCGCGGCCGTCGCATCGCAGACGGACTTGCGCCGCCCGCAGATGTAGAGCTCCGCGCCCAGGGTCAGGAACTGCTCTGCCATGGAACGGCCCAGTCCCGTTCCTCCCCCGGTCACAAGAATGCGCTTACCCGACAGCAATCCATCTTTGTACATGTTCCTGCTCCTCTGAAAATCCATGCGCGTGGCCGGCTACCACCGATCCCGCTGCGGTAGCCCGTCCTCAATCCGATAGTAGTCGGACTTGGCGCCGGCAAAGATGTGCTTCTCGATGGCAAGACCGGTGGGCGTGTCCAATGAGCCCGCCGTGATGCTGATCGTGTCGCTGCCGAGGGGGCGCCAAAATAAATTGCTGCCGCAGGTTGCGCAGAATCCGCGCTCCGCGGACTCGGAGGAACGAAACCATCGCAAAGACTGCGAACTCGTGATGGTGGTGTCAGCGATGCGGGCACTGGTCATCGCAGCGAAATGGCCGCTGGTCCGGCGGCATTGCTCGCAGTGGCAGGCAATGATGCTTCGCAGCGGGCCGGTCACGGTATAGCGCACACCTCCGCA
>DATMKO010000343.1:0-9497 GCA_035571175.1 Steroidobacteraceae bacterium
ACTTTTTCCGGATCCGCCTCCGGCTTGTCGATCTTGTTGAGCGCCACGACGATGGGAACCTTCGCGGCCTGCGCGTGCTGAATGGCCTCGACGGTCTGCGGCATGACGCCGTCGTCCGCGCCCACCACCAGGATCACGATATCCGTGACTTGCGCGCCGCGCGCGCGCATCGAGGTAAACGCCGCATGGCCCGGGGTATCGAGAAAGGTCACCATGCCCTTGGCGGTCTCGACGTGATATGCGCCGATATGCTGCGTGATGCCGCCCGCCTCGCCCGCCGCCACTTTGCTGCGCCGGATATAGTCGAGCAATGAGGTCTTGCCGTGATCGACGTGTCCCATCACGGTCACCACCGGCGGCCGCGGCAACACCTCGAGCGAGGAATCGAGTTCGCCCTGCAAATCATCCTCGATGATGTTTTCCTTGCGCAACACCGCCGTGTGGCCCATCTCCTCGACCACCAGCACCGCGGTATCCTGCTCGATCATTTGATTGATCGTCGCCATCACGCCCATATTCATCATGACTTTGATGACTTCGGTCGCCTTGACCGCCATTTTTTGCGCAAGCTCGCCGACCGTCATGGCTTCGCCGATGGCAACTTCGCGTACGACGCGCGCGGTCGGCATCTCAAAGCCATGCTTGGCATCCGTCTCGCCGCCGACGGTGCGACGCCGCCCGTCCCGCGATTTCTTCTTCTTATGCCGCGAACTGACATCGCCGACGATGTGCAGCTCCTGCCGGCCATAACGGGTCGCCTTGTCGTCCACCGCATCGCGTGAGGCCTTGCTGGGTTTCGCGGCAGCGCTCTTGCGCTCGCGCTCCGCGAGTTCGCGGGCCTGAATCTCCGCCGCGCGGCGCGCTTCTTCTTCGGCCGTGCGCTTGCGATTTTCCTCGTCGCTGCGGCGCCGGGTTTCTTCCTCGAGACGCTCGCGATCCAGGCGCTCTTTCTCGAGACGCTCGCGTTCCGCGCGCTCCAGAGCGGCCTTGGCCTGCTCCTCGGTCTCGCGCAGCTTGTCGATCTCCTCCTGCTGATGCCGCGCCTGGTCCTCGAGCACCTCGCGCTTGACATAGGTGCGCTTGCTGCGCACTTCGACGTTCACCGTGCGCGCCCTGCCTTGCGGGCTCGCCAGCTTCAGCTCCGATTGCGATTTGCGCCGCAGCGTGATCTTGCGGGGAGCCGCATCGGCTTGAGCCTCGTCGTGGCCATGGCTGCGCCGCAGATGCGTCAACAGCTCGTGCTTGGCGTCTTCGCTGATCATATCTTCGGCGCCGTCGACTTTGATGCCCGCCTGATCGAGCTGCTGCAGCAGCCGATCGACCGGTACCTTGAGCACCTCAGCGAATTGAGCGACGGTTACATCTGCCATACTTGCTCCTAAACCTTTGCTTCTTCCGCGAACCAATGCTTGCGGGCATCCATGATCAGTTCAGCGGCTTTCTTCTCATCGACGCTGCCCATCTCGACCAGTTCATCAACGGCCAGATCCGCCAGGTCATCGCGGGTGCGAATGCCCTTGCGCGCGAGCGTCTTGCCCAATGCCTCGCCGGTGATTTCCAGAAGATCCGCCCCGGGCTCCGCCCCATCCATCGTTTCCTCGCTGGCGATTGCCTGAGTCAACAGCACATCGCGGGCCCGCGTGCGCAGCTCCTTGACGATTTCCTCGTCGAACTCCTCGATGGCGTTCAATTCGCTGGCCGGCACGTAGGCAATCTCTTCGATGGTCGAAAAGCCTTCCTGCACCAGGATGCTCGCCACGTCGGCATCGACGTCCAGCTGTTTCATGAAGGTCTCGCGCAATGCCAGGGACTCCGTCTCGCTCTTCGCCTCCGCCTGCGATTCGCTCATGACGTTCAGTTCCCAGCCGGTCAATTCGCTCGCCAAACGAATGTTTTGGCCGCCCCTGCCGATGGCCTGCGAGAGCTTGTCCTCGGATACCGCGATGTCCATCGAGTGCGAGTCCTCGTCGACGACAATGGAGGTGACCTCCGCGGGCGCCATCGCATTGATGACGAACTGGGCGTTGTTGTCGTCGAACGGAATGATGTCGACGCGCTCGCCGGCGATTTCATTGGAAACCGCCTGCACGCGCGAGCCGCGCATGCCGACGCAGGCGCCGACCGGATCGACGCGCGGATCGTTGCTGCGCACGGCGATCTTGGCGCGCACGCCCGCATCGCGCGCGGCGGCCAGAATGTTGATCAGCCCCTGCCCCACTTCCGGAACTTCCAGCTTGAACAGTTCGATCAGAAACTCGGGGGCGGTGCGCGACAGGAATAATTGCGGTCCGCGCGGCTCGGTGCGCACCTCTTTCAAGTACGCCTTGATGCGGTCCTGGGAGCGCACCGGCTCGCGCGGGATCATTTCCTCGCGCGCAATGAAGCCTTCCGCGTTGGCGCCGAGATCCACATAGACGCCGTTGCGATCGACGCGCTTGACTATGCCGCTGACCAAGGTTCCCGCCCGGTCCTTGTAGGCGTCGACGACCTGGGCGCGTTCGGCCTCGCGAACCTTCTGCACGATGACTTGCTTGGCGGTCTGCGCCAGAATCCGCCCGAATGGCACCGATTCCATCGGCTCCTCGACGTAGCCGCCCGGCTCCACGTCCTTGTCGATGTCGCGGGCGTCGTCCAATCGCAGCTCGCGCTCCGGCACCTCGAGTTCACTGGAGTCGTCGGCGAACACCTTCCAGCGCCGAAATGTGTCGTAGCCCCCGGTCTTGCGGTTGATCGCGACGCGCACGTCCAACTCCTCGCCGTGCTTCTTGCGGGTCGCAGAGGCCAGCGCCGCTTCCAGCGCGTCGAATATAATTTCCTTGTCGACGCCTTTCTCATTGGAGACCGCATCGACAGCCATCAAAATTTCTTTGTTCATAACCTTTCGACTCCTCGCTCACTCAGGCCGCAATCTCGCCTTCTGAATTCGATCGAGCGGCAGGCTGTGCGCCTTGCCGTCGACTTCCACTACAATCGAGTCGGGGGCAACCGACTTCAAGACCCCGACAAATCGACGCCGACCTTCGATCGGCAACTTCAACTCGGCGGCTATCCGCGCGCCGCTGAATCGCTCGAAGTGCGCGCGCGTGCGCAATATCCGATCGAAACCCGGCGAAGAGACTTCCAGCGTGTAGTGCCCCTTGATCGGATCGTGAGTCTCGAGCAGCTGGCTCATTGCCTGACTCACGCGTGCGCAATCATCCACCGTAATCTGACCGCCGGGCCCTGCGCTTGAGCGATCGATGTATATCCGCAAGATCCCGCCTGATCCTTCGCGCGCATATTCGAGGTCGACCAGTTCATAGCCCAACGTCTCGATCAGCGGCTCTGTCAAGCGCATCAAGGCGTCACGCATGTTCCCGCCCACACATCCTAAAAACAAAAAAGGGGACCATCGGCCCCCTTGATCTGCAAATAAAAAGCCCCTCTCGGGGCCAATCGCAACAGCGCGGAGCCATTGTAGTCAATGGATCGTCCACCAACCGCAATGCCAGCCTACCAGCCCCCGCCAAGGGCCGCGATTATAGGCAAAGCCGCCCGGGGCGTAAACCCTGTTCGTGCTTGCGCTCGTCAAAACTTAAGGCCGCATTGCTGCGGCCTTAGGTAATCGCTCAAATCCTAGTCGCTGTTACCAGCGCTTTGGGCCGCGCGATCCGCCGCCACCACCACCACCGCCGCCGGTGCGCTCCTGAGCCTCATTGACCTTTAGCGCTCGCCCGTCGACATCATGGCCATTCAGCGCCTGCATAGCGCGCGCAGCGTCTGCGCTAGCCATTTCGACGAAGCCGAAGCCACGGGGACGACCGGTGTCGCGATCATTGATCAACGCCACCGACTGTACCGCGCCATGCTTTTCGAACAGAGCGCGCACTGCGGCCTCGTCCATCGAGAACGGGAGATTGCCAACATACATTTTCGTCATGTGAAGAATACCTACTACAAAAGAAACTATCGGCTGGTCAAATGCCAGCCACCTGGATCGAAGAAACCTGCTTTGTGGGTTGTGGCCAAGGTGACGCCGGAGCGGCGCGCTGACCAGAAACGGACCAAGTAGAAATCACGAACCGGCGCGGATACTACAGCAAATCACTGATAAACACGAATATTCGGCCTCGCTGAGGCTCAAGTCGTGGGTTCGCCGCTCGCCCTTGGGGCCGTCCTCGACGGTATTGCCATGCCGCCCGACTCATGCTGTGTTGCAGCAAATCCCGTCGGGAGCGCGTAAGCGCACCTATTTGCGCCTGGCCATGTTGCGGGCAACGCGGCTATTCTCTCGGCCTGTTTGCGTGCGGGACCATCAGGATGCGGCTCGAGTTTCTACATCCCAAGTATTGGATCACCTGGGTGGGTCTTTGCCTCATGCGCAGCCTGGAATTGCTGCCCTACCCCGCCCAACGACGGGCGGGCAGCGCCATTGGCATGCTGTTGCGGCATTTGCCGCTGCACTTCAAGCGGATCGCACGACGTAACATCGATCTTTGCCTTCCGGAACTTGGCGAAGCAGAGCGTGCCGCCCTGGTCGATCGGCATTTCCGCAGCCTCGGGATGGCACTGTGCGAGACGGCCAACACTTGGTGGAGCAGTGATGCCCGGGTCAACAAGCTTGCCGACGTGCAAGGCCTGCATCATTTGCAGGCGGCGTTGGCCAAGGGCCGCGGCGCCATTCTGCTCGGCGCGCATTTCACCACCATTGAAATTTCCACCCGCATCTTGGGCACCGTGGTGCCTCTGCACGTCGTGTTTCGGCCGTGGAAAAACGCGCTGCTATCGCACATCATGTTCACCAGCTTCTGCCGGCACGGATATCCCATTCCGTACGATGATATTCGCGCCATGATTCGCGCGCTCAAGAAGAACGAAGCGGTGTGGTATGCGCCGGACCAGAGTTACCGCAACAAAGGCGCAGCGATGGTCGGGTTCTTCGGCATTCCGGCGGCCACCAATACCGCCACGTCGCGTTTGGCGCAGATTTCCGGCGCCCCGGTCATGACTTATTTTGCCGAGCGTCTGCCGGGCAATGAGGGGTACCGCGTGGTGATCGGCCCGGCTTTCGATAATTTTCCCGGCGATGCGGTCGAGGATACCGAACGCTATAACCGGTTGTTGGAGGAGCAGATTCGTCGCGCGCCGGAGCAGTATTTCTGGGTACACCGCCGCTTCAAGGGTTTGAGCGCCGACTACCCGAACTACTACGGCCGCGATTCCCGCGATCCTAAGCCCTCCGAACCGCTCAAGCCGGCGCCCGACGCCCCGAGTAATCCGGATTAGCCTCAAGCTGCGCAAGGCCACGCTTGCCGACGTTCCTGAACTGCAGGCGCTCATTGCCCGCTCGGCGCGCGCCTTGAGCACGGAGGACTACCGTCCCTCCCAGGTTGAAGGCGCGCTGCGGGGCGCATTCGGTGTGGATACCCAGCTGCTGGCCGACCAAACCTACTACGTGGTCGAAGAGGCGGGACAATTCGTCGGCTGCGGCGGTTGGAGCTTTCGCTCGACGCTGTTCGGCGGCGATGCCCGCCAGGACCGCGACAGCTCGACCCTCGATCCTAAGACCCAGGCTGCGAAGATACGCGCATTCTTCGTCGCTCCGAGTCATGCCCGCCGCGGTATCGGCTCGATGCTGCTGCAGCATTGCGAGAGCGAGGCGCGAAGCTTTGGATTCGCACAGGTCGAGCTCATGGCGACGCTCCCCGGCGTGAAGCTGTATGCCGCGCGCGGCTACACCGGCGCAGCTGCGGTTGCATACGATGTCGGGTCCGGCGAGACCATCGAATTCGTCCCCATGCACAAGACCTTGACCTGAGGACTAGGAACTCTTTGGTTCGGCGATCCACAGCCGCTGCCAACCGGCATGTCCCAATTCGCGCAGGGTGCGGATATTTCTGCGATATATCTCATCCGTATCGCCCACCGCGGCGATCGCCCTGGCGACGCTCGCCTCGCGCAACAGGTGCAGCATCGGATAAGGAGAGCGGTTGGTGTAGTTGTCGATGTCCTCGGATGCAGTTCCCGCGAACTGATAGTGGGGATGAAAGCTCGCGATCTGCAGTTCGCCTTCCAGTTGCAGGTCGCTAACGGCCGCATCGCAGACATCGAGAAAGTCGTTGTACTCGAGGAAATCGTTGAGCACCCAAGGATGAATCAGCAGCGCCGTTTCACAGCGCAACGGATCCGCTGCATGCAGGCCCAGCAATTCCGCGCGCAGCTCCTCGAGCAATCCCGATGCGGATCGTTGCTCGCTGACATGAAAGCGCACCCGATCGGCCCGGTACGCGGCTTCCGCAAACGGGCAGAGGTTGAGGCCAATGACGGACTTTTCCAGCCAGCGACGCGTGCGCAAGATGACTTCGTCGTTTTTGATGGGCAACTCCCGCGGTCCGGTACGCCAGCAGTCTTGAGGTTCTTTCGAGTATCCTTATCACCGCTTTTGTAACACCAGAGTACAACGATGTCACAATCGATTCCCGCCACCCTGATCTGCGGAGACGGTATCGGACCCGAGATCATGGAAGCGACGCTCGCCGCGCTGCAAGCTCTGGGCGCGCCATTTCAATGGGATCGGCAGCCTGCCGGCCTGGAAGGCGTGAAAACCGCGGGGGATCCTCTGCCCGGCAAAACCATCGACAGCATCACGCGCACGCGATTGGCGCTCAAAGGGCCGCTGGAAACTCCGTCGGGCGGTGGCTATCGATCTTCGAATGTTCGTTTGCGCGAACAGTTCAAGCTGTATGCCAATCTGCGCCCCGCGCGCACGCTGATACCGGGTGGCCGATTCGACAACATCGATCTGATCGTGGTGCGCGAAAATCTCGAGGGCTTGTACATCGGCCACGAGCACTACATCCAAATCGACGACGACCCGCATGCGGTGGCCATGGCGACCGGAGTCAACACGCGACAAGGCAGCCGGCGCTTGCTGGAATTTGCGTTTGAGCATGCCGTTGCCTTGGGTCGGAAAAAAGTCGCGATCGTGCACAAAGCCAACATCATGAAGGCCTTGACCGGTATTTTTTTGGAGACCGGCCTCGAGCTGTACGAACGCAAGTATAAAGGCCGGTTTGAACTGCAAACGGTCATCATCGATGCCTGCGCGATGAAGCTCGTGCTCAACCCCTGGCAATTCGACGTTTTGGTGACCACCAATCTGTTCGGCGACATTCTCTCCGACCTCGTGGCGGGACTGGTCGGGGGACTGGGAATGACGCCCGGCGCCAACATCGGCGCCAACGCCGCGATCTTCGAAGCCGTGCATGGCTCAGCCCCGGACATCGCGGGCAAGGGAGTCGCGAACCCCATCGCTCTGATGCTCGCGGCCGCGATGATGCTCGAGCACTGTCACCTGCCGCACATGGCCGCGCGCCTGCGAACCGGCATTGATCAAACCCTCAACGTCGAGCGCATACGCACCGGCGACCTGGGGGGCAACGCGAGCACGGCGGAGTTTACCCGCGCTTTGGTCGAGCGCCTCGGCAAATCCTAGAGGCCAAGGGTAATAGACGCATGCGGCCCATCGTTTCGATCAACAATGTTACGAAATCCTACGCCTCGGGCTTTCAAGCCCTGAAGCTGATCAATCTCGACATCGAACAGGGTGAGATCTTCGCGCTTCTCGGACCGAACGGCGCCGGCAAGACCACGTTGATCAACATCATATGCGGCATCGTGATCGCCAGCAGCGGCACGGTGACCGCGGACGGCCACGACATCGTGCGCGACTATCGCGCCGCCCGCTCGATGATCGGCCTGGTGCCGCAGGAGCTGTCCACCGACGCATTCGAGACCGTCTGGGCGACCGTGACCTTCAGCCGCGGCCTGTTTGGTAGGGCGCCGAATCCCGCATTCATCGAGCGGTTGCTGCGCGACCTGTCGCTGCTCGACAAACGCCAGACCCGGATCATGGAATTATCCGGCGGCATGAAGCGCCGCGTGATGATCGCCAAGGCGCTATCCCACGAGCCGCAAATACTGTTCCTGGATGAGCCGACCGCGGGCGTGGACGTCGAATTGCGTCGCGATATGTGGGGACTGGTGCGCGGCCTGCGCGACAAGGGCGTCACGATCATTTTAACCACCCATTACATCGAGGAGGCCGAAGAGATGGCGGACAGAGTCGGCGTCATCAACAAGGGCACCTTGGTGCTGGTCGAGGATAAGCAGGAACTGATGAAAAAACTTGGCAAGAAGCATTTGACCCTGCATCTGCAGACGCCGCTGCCGCGGATCCCCGCCGAATTGGCCTCCTGGAACCTCGAACTCAAGACCGACGGCATGGATCTCATTTACACCGCCGACAGCGCCGACGGCGTCGATATCTCCGAGCTGCTCAAGCGCCTGAGCGAGCTGTCGATCGTGATCAAGGATCTGCAGACGCAGCAAAGCTCGCTGGAGGATATTTTTGTCAGTCTGGTGAGCGAGCGGACATGAACAAATCCGTGGCGCGCCTCGAGTTCAACCGCCACGGCGTCTGGGCGATCTACAGATTCGAGATCGCACGGGCGCTGCGCACCCTGGTTCAGAGCCTGGTCACGCCGGTCATCACCACGTCGCTGTACTTCGTGGTGTTCGGTGCGGCCATCGGTTCGCGGCTTACCAGCACCGGCGGCGTCAACTACGGGGCTTTCATCGTGCCTGGCCTCATCATGCTGGCATTGTTCACGGAGAGCCTGTCCAACGCCTCATTCGGAATATACTTTCCGAAATGGACGGGCACGATCTACGAACTGCTGTCCGCGCCGGTGTCCTACCTGGAAATCGTGATCGCCTATGTCGGCGCCGCGGCCACCAAGTCCGTGGTGCTGGGGCTCATCATCATGGCCACCGCGTCGCTGTTCGTGCCGATCAAGGTCCTGCACCCGGTGTGGATGATCGGATTTCTTCTGATGACGGCGGCCAACTTCAGCTTGTTCGGATTCATCATCGGCATTTGGGCCAAGAGCTTCGAACATCTGCAGTTCATCCCGATGCTCATCATTACGCCGCTCACCTTCCTGGGGGGCGCGTTTTATTCGATCGACATGCTGCCGCCGGCATGGCGCACCTTCAGCCTGTTCAATCCCATCGTCTACCTGATCAGCGGCTTTCGCTGGAGTTTTTATGGCAGCGGCGATGTCAGCGTCGGCGTGAGCCTGCTGATGACGGTAGGGTTCTTTGTGATCTGCTTGGTGGTGGTGGCGTGGATCTTCAAGACCGGCTACCGGCTGAAGAATTAAGCAGCGCACCATTAAAAAGGGCGGCACCGATTTCTCGCTGCCGCCCTTAAAGTTGCGATCAAAAAATTATTGTTGTTGTCTTTAGAACCTGTAAACCGCCTTGACGTAGTAGAACCCGCCGTTGATGCCGAAGGGCGAGAACAGCGGATACTGCGTCACGCCGGCATTGTCGGCGGCCGCGTCTTCACGACTCAAGATAGTGCTGTTCAGCTTGTTCGGGAAGCGATTCAACAGGTTGATCGCGCCGACCGCCAGCTTGAGTTTGTCGGTGAACAGATAGCTGATATCGAGGTT
>DATMKO010000344.1:0-8822 GCA_035571175.1 Steroidobacteraceae bacterium
TGATCCCAAATTTGCCGCGTAAAGCCGGGTACCGCCGTTATTCTCTGCCAGCGCGCTCGGCTCTGCCCCGAAATAGCTCTGTCCCGGTAAGCGCGTGTCGAAATAACCTCGAAGCTTGAAGGTCCCAACGCTGATCGCCGCCACCGCATCCCGATTCGATAGCGCCACATACAGCAAGCCCGCACGCTCATCCAGCAGCAGTGCGCAGGGATGCGATCCTGGCGCCGAAACCGCGGTCGGTTTCATCAGGGATAGCCGGCCTTTCACGGTTCCTGTTACCAGGTCCAGTTCGACCACCTCGCTGGCATTCCACAGCGCGACGAATGCTCGCTTGCCATCCTGCGTTGCAGCCACGGCAATCGGATAAGTCGCGGGAACGTTCTCGCCCACGGATAAATCGAAGCTGCGCGTGATCAGCCCGGTGTGCGCGTCAATCAACGCGACGCTGTCGGCAAGATTTTCCGCCACCAGAATTGACTCGCGCGCTCCGCGCACCACGGCGATCGCCGCCGGATAGGGAGCTACCGTATGACCATCGCTACTCAGCAGGCTGCTGTGACGGCCAGGTGCAAGCACCACCGGGGGCAAGCTCAAAAACTTCTCCGGCGTCAGCACGCCTTGCGCAAATGCGTAGACGGCGATCCCATTGCCGGTCTTCTCGTGCCCGTCGCCCGTAAGATCGGTCGAAGACGCAAGGCTTGCGTAAACCTTGGTCCCGTCGCTGCTGAAAGCGATGCCTGCGAAGAACGCCTGACTGGTATCCAGCAGCGTGCGTGGCTCGGGAAAATCTCTCACCGCTCCCGTATGGACGTCGAGGACCGCGAGCGACTGCATGTATCCGGATTCGAACGTGCCATAACCCGCGTTCAGCGACACCACCCAGCGCCGATCCGGCGACACCGTGAGCGACATCGGCAGGCTGTTGACGCGCTGCGGATTGCCCGCAGCCGGCAGCATCAGCTGCTTGCTGGTGGGCAGATCCAACCATTGCGTGTTCGACGCCTGCTGCGCTCGAGCCGTTGAGGCGCCCAATGCCAATCCCAAGCAGCCGGTCGCAAGCGCCTGCCAGCCGTATTTTCCTCGGCGCATTTCCAAGCTACTCATGGCCCCTCCGCCAACCGCAAGCTCTGCACTTCATTAAAATCGCACGGTCAGCGAGATCTTTTTGGTACCGCGGTACAGCTTGATGACAACCGACGAATTGGCCGCGCGCGCGGCGACTGCGGCTTCAAGTTCCGCCGGCTGCTTGATCGGATGGCCGTCAAACTCGTAGACGATGTCGCCGATGATGATTCCTGCCTTTTGCGCAACCGAGCCGTCTTTGACCGCGCTGACCAGCATACCGGCGCGATTCGGCTGTCCCGCTGTTGCGTCCACCGCAATGCCGCTGATGCCAAGATCAAGCTTGGGCAACGTGGCGGCGGGGCTTGCTGTGGCAGGTGCGGGGTTGGCTTTGGCGAGCGCGGCATTCTCTTTGGCGAGTTCAGCATTTTGTTTGGCAAGTGCCGCGTTCTCTTTGGCGAGCGCGGCGTTTTCCTTGGCAATTGCGTCACTTTCGTTGGCGGCGGCGCTATTTTTAGCGATTGCGGCGTTTGCCTTAGGCTGCGGCGCAGGTTGATCTATCTTGGCGAGAAAGCCGGCGATCTCCGCGTTCGAAAGGCCGCCGCTGTAATCGGGGCCGGGCTTCGTGGTGATCTTGAATGCCCAAATGCTCGGTTTGCCCGCTACATACCCTGCAGCGAGCTGACGCAGGCCCTCCTCGTCCACGCTAAATGCAATGTAGTCGGTGTATGTACATTCCCCGGTTCCGCAGGCCTCCCGTTGCGTGCGAATTTGAGCCACCGGGGTCGACTTCGGTCCGGTCGCCCACGGATAGTTCGCGGTCTCGTAGGAGCGGCGGTTACCACTGTAAATGGACATCACAACCACCTGAAAAGACTTCTCTCCTGTGGTCCTGTCGATCACACCTTTGAGGTATTCATCGTTCCATACCATTTTCATCGGGCCGGTATGCACCCTGAATCCCTTCTCTGTGGTAATCGTAGTGGTGCCGGCTGCAAGATCATCCTTAACCGTTGCGCTATCCCTGAAGTGCTCCATCGTCAGCGACAGCAGCTTGGGATCTTTTGCGTTTGCGATATTGGCAGTGAGGCCGAGCGCGACAAATGAGGTCAGTGCGGCGATGCGGAGTTTCATTTTTTCTTCGTTTTACCCTGGGGACAATGAATGTTAGCCGATCGAAAGCTCATCAACCATGGAAATGATGCCAAGCAGTACCACACCGCTTACCCTAAGATGGCAGCCTTCGATGTCCTCGCGCCCAAATGACTCATGTTGCCTCCAGCGCAATACTCAACATGCCGATGGATCCCAACTCTATGCCATCAACCAGGAATTGCAGCGCGTCGTCGACGCGCTGCAGCGCAATGACATACAGAAGCGGCAAATAATGTTCCGGCGTTGGAATGCTCATCGCCGCATGCTCGCCCAATGCCACCATATCCGCGAGCGCGGCATGCTCATGAGCTAAGAGCCGCGAGCGCACGGTTTCATTGAAGCGAGTGGCCCATGTGTACGGCGCTGCTCCCGGTGCGCGCAGCACGCCCAGATTGTGCACCACATTGCCGCTCCCCACCACCAGCACGCCCTCGTCCCGCAACGGTGCCAGCGATTTTGCCAACTCGTAGTGGTAGGCCAGCGGCTGGGTGCCGTCGATGCTGAGCTGCACCACCGGGATGTCTGCTTGGGGATAGACGTGCTTGAGTACCGACCACGTACCGTGGTCGAGTCCCCACTCGGACGCATCGGCGGCAACTCGAGTGCCCGAAAGCAACGCGATCACGCGCGCTGCCAGCGGCGGATCACCGGGCGCGGGATACTCGACCTCATACAGCGCTTGCGGAAATCCCCCGAAATCGTGAATGGTTTTGGGCGTTGCCATCGAAGTCACCGCCGTGCCGCGGGTGTACCAGTGCGCCGAGATGCACAGGATGCTGCGCGGGCGCGGGGTGCGTGCGCCAAATTGCTCCCACGCCAGCGTATAGCGGTTTCGCAGCAAGGTATTCATCGGACTCCCGTGCCCGAAAAACACGGCCGGCAATCGCGCTGTCGACACGGTTAGCCCCGCTTCTTCTTCAGAATCGCCTGCTCTACCTCATCCAGTCGATCCTTGCCGAACCACATTTCGTCATCGACGAAGAAGGTCGGCGAACCGAATGCTCCACGTTCCACCGCGCGCTCGGTGTTTGCGATCAGCTCCGACTTCACGGCCGGCGCGTTGGCTGCCGCAATGAGTTGTGGCGCATCGAATCCTGATTCCGTCAACGCCGCGGCAAGCACCGCCGGATCGTCCAACTTCTTGTGATCCACCCACATGTGACGGTACATTTCATCCACGTAACGCTCGAACACACCCAGCGGGCGTGCCGCAATCGCGCCGCGCATCAGCGCAAGAGTATTGACCGGAAAAAACGGCGAATACCCGAACCCCTGAATACCGTGCTTGCGCACGAAGCGCTCAACTTCCAAGCGTTCGTATTCAGGTTTGTTGCGAATGTGAGCGAAGGCAGCCGCGGGCGACTGATTGCCGGTGGCCTTGAAGATCCCGCCCAACAGCACCGGCACGTAGTCGAAGCGCACGCCGCTGCGCGCCTCGATCGCGGGAATCACGCGATGGCTCAAAAAGGCGTTCGGACTTCCGAAGTCAAACAGAAACTCGACCCGCGGTCGCGCGCTCACCATTTTTCTCCGAATGGGCGGATTTCCTGCTCGAAGGTCCAGGCGTCCGGGGATTGGCGGTACAGCGCCCAGTAAGCGTCGGCCACCGACTTAGGATTCATCAAGCGCCCGGGATCCAGATTATCGAGCGCCGCCGGTCCTTCGCGCGTGGCAATCCGGGCGCGCACGAACTCCGTGTCGACTCCGGCATCGATCACCAAATGGGCGACATGAATGTGCTTCGGCCCCAATTCACGCGCCATCGCTTGCGCGAGCCCGCGCAAAGCGAATTTGGCGCTGGCGAACGCGGCGTAGCCGATACCGCCGCGCAATCCGGCGGTGGCTCCGGTAAAGAAGATCGCGCCTTTTTCGCGTGGCACCATGATCCGGGCCGCCTCGCGCCCGGCGAGAAATCCCGACCAACAGGCCATTTCCCACACCTTGCGAAATACTCTGTCGGTCGTCTCCAAAATCGGAAAGTTGACGTTCGCCCCGATATTGCAGATGCAAATCTCAAGCGGCGCGTACTTTTCCGCCTCCATCAAGAACGCCGTCACGTCGTCCGAGATTCGCGCATCGAGCGCGCGCCCGAACGCCCTGCCGCCGGCCGCGTTGATCTCGGCGATGAGGGGCGCAAGTTTTTCGCCATTGCGCCGTCCGGCGAATACCGCAAATCCCTCGGACGCGAATTTCCGGGCGATGGCAGCACCAATGTAGTCGCCGGCGCCGATGACCGCGACCGATGCGCTGTTCTGTTGCATGCCCGGCATTGACCCTCTGAAGCAGACCGCCTAACCGAGCGACGTATGAAACTTAAGGGAACCCCTGCATTTCGGGAACTACGTCTCGCCGGTGCTAGCCTATTGTTTTGTAAGCAAATTACCTAAGTCCCGTGGGCGCGCGCACGCGCTGCCTTAAGCGCCGGCGCGGCCTACATCACACTCGGAAAGGACCATGAGGTCAAGGGCAAAAAAAAGCCCCGCAGGGTGCAAATTTTCTTCGCCGGCGGCCGATACATCTAGCTTGATTGGTTCGGGATAACCGGGTGCTGCGCCGATGCCGTCGCGCCCCAACTGCGGGGTATCGATGGCCAGAGGTTACAGGCGTTGGTGCAGCATTTGCGTGCTCGCGATCCTAGCTTTTGTCTGTAGCCGTGCCTCATTTGCGCTCGATCCGTCGCTTCGCCTCAGCCAGTACCAGCTCGATAATTGGCAGGTCCAGGATGGAATGCCCCAGAGTTCTGCCCAAGCCATCGCGCGAACCGCTGACGGCTACTTGTGGATCGGCACCCAGGAAGGACTGGCGCGCTTCGATGGGGTCCGATTCACGGTGTTTATCGGCGGCAAAGACGCCGACATCCCGAACAAGTATATCTCGGCGCTATTCGTCGATAACGGCGGACGGCTCTGGGTGGGAACGCGATCCGGAATCGCCGTGCTCGAACAGGGTCACTTCAAATCGTTCGGCAAATCTGCGTCACTTGCGCACGCTAACATTCACACGATTGCGCAAGACCGCGCCGGGCACATATGGGTGGGCACCGAGACCGGCCTGATCGAAATCAATGGCGATAGCGCGCAACCCTACGACTCCTCCAGCGGGCTCCTCGATGGCCCTGTGCTGTCGTTACTGAAAGACCGCAATGGCATTCTGTGGATCGGCAGTGCCGGCGGACTGCAGCGCTTCGATGGAAAGCGCTATGCCACAGTATCGCTCGACGCCGCAAGCGCGGCGCCCGCTGTTACCGTCATGCACGAGGACGGCAATGGCACGCTGTGGATCGGTACCGCCACGGGCGCTTTGTATCGACGTACCGCGGAGAGCTTCGCGCTGGTGGCCAAACCGGGACAACTTGGCGCAGCGGTGCACTCCATTACCGCGGATCACGACGACAATCTGTGGATAGGCACTGAGGGCGGCGGTCTGGTCCGATGGCATCGCGGACAATTCGATTCCCTGAATGACAATCTGTTTGCCACGAGCGACATCCTTTCGCTGCTGGAGGATAACGAAGGAAGTTTATGGGTCGGCACCCATGGCGTGGGTCTGCTGCGGTTGCGGGACGGAAAATTTACCACCGCCGGCGAGTCCGAGGGCTTGCAAGGCAAAGTCGCTTGGAGCATCACGCCGCGCAAGAGCGGCGGCGTCTGGGTGGGCTCCGACGGCGGCTTGAGCAGCTATGTCGATGGCAGGTTTCAGCACCTTGCCGGTCCGCATGGTCACGAGAATATTCGCGTGCGAGCCGTGCTGGAGGACCGGCAGAACGCGCTCTGGGCCGGCACTCAGGGGGCGGGAGCCTTCCGCATCGACAAGAGCGGTATGCACGTCTTCAATCACGATAATGGGTTATCAGGCGACACTGTGCTTGCCCTGTTTGAAGATCGCAGCAACCGGATTTGGATCGGCACGAATCAAGGCCTCGACGTCATCGAGGACGGTCATGTGACCTCCATGCAATCTTTGTTAGGCGGCTCGAGCCGCAGTGCCGTGCATTTTGTCTATGAAGACCTCGCCGGGAAACTCTGGGTTGCCACGGAGACCCAGGGCCTGTTCGTCATCGACAGGGGAAATACCAGCCATTTCGCCATCGCCGATGGTCTGCCCAGCGACTATGTCATTGCAATCCATGAGGATGATCGCGGCGAAATCTGGTTGGGGACTACCGAGGGCCTCGCCTTGTGGCGCGGCGGCAAGGTGATCTCGCTGGGGAATCGCGGGGGGCCTCTGCATGAAACCATCCTGGGAATCCTCGAGGACGATGCGCATCAGTTCTGGCTGACGACCAACAAGGGCCTGGTATCGGTTGCGCGCGGCGAGCTTGACGAGCTGGCCGACGGCGGAACTCGTTCGCCCGACTTCCATATCTATGCACTGGCCGATGGCTTGCGCACCCTCGAATTTGCGGGCGGCAACACCTCCCCCGGCTGCCGCTCGCCGAACGGGCTGCTCTGGTTCCCCAGCATTCGCGGCATCGTCATAGTAAATCCGCGCCACTTCAAGACCAATATCTTGCCCCCGCCGGTGCACATCGAAGAGGTGCTGGTGGACGGCGCGCCTTTAACCCTGGCTGATGCGGCCAACATTGCCCCCGGGGCGCGGCAATGGGAATTTCATTACACGGGCTTGAGCCTCCTGGTGCCGCATGCTGCGCACTTCAAATATCGCATGGAAGGATTCGACAATGAGTGGATCGACGCCGGCACGCGCCGCACCGCCTACTACACCCAATTGCCGCCGGGTACCTATAACTTTCACGTAATTGGCAGCAACAACGACGGCGTGTGGAACGACAGCGGTGCTTCCTTTCCCTTCACGCTCAAGCCGCATTTTTACCAGACCCTGTGGTTCGCGCTCCTCTGCGTCATCGGACTGATCGCCGCCGTCGCCACCTGGTACCGCTTACGGGTGCGACGTTTGCGCCGGCTCGCTCATGCGCTTACCGAACAAGTGGCGCTGCGCACCAGGGATCTTGAATCCGCCAACGCCGCGCTGTTGCAGGCCAAGGAACGGGCCGAGCTCGCCGGACAGGCCAAGTCGCAGTTCCTGGCCAACATGAGTCATGAGATTCGGACGCCGATGAATGGCGTGATCGGCATGACGGAATTGCTGCTCGATACCAAGCTCGATCGAACGCAGCGCGATCATACCGAGACGATTCGCGATAGTGCGAGCGCGCTGCTCACGATCATCAATGACATCCTCGATTTTTCGAAGATCGAAGCCGGTAAGCTGGATATCGAACTGATCGAAATGGATCTGCGCAGCATCATGGATGATGTCGCACATCTCCTGGCGATCCAAGCCCATGCCAAAGGGCTGGAATTGATAACCAGCGTCGACCCATTCCTACCCGACTGGGTGATCGGTGATCCGGGCCGCACCCGCCAGATCTTGCTCAATCTGGGCAGCAACGCGATCAAGTTCACCCGTCATGGCGAAGTCTCGATCGAGCTGCTGATGATCTCCGCCGATGCGGACGGCACGAAGATCCGCTGCAGTGTGCGCGATACCGGCATGGGCATTCCGGCAGAACGCATCGAATCTCTTTTCCAGCCATTCTCGCAAATCGATGCATCGACGACTCGCCATTATGGCGGCACCGGCCTCGGGCTTTCCATCGTGAGTCGATTGGTGACCCTGATGCACGGCGAAACCGGCGTCGAAAGCAAGTTGGGAGCGGGTTCGACCTTCTGGTTTACAGCCCGCTATGGCGCGTGTGCGAGGAAGTCGGACGTGCAGCGCCTGAATGTCAAGGTCCTGGAAAACAAGCGCGTACTGATCGTCGATGACAACGCGACAAACCGCAAGGTCTTGAGCCAACAGCTCGCACAGCTGGGAATGATCTCTACCAGCGTCGACAGCGCCGATGCCGCGATGCAGGTCTTGCAGGACACCGTCGGTCATTCGCCCTTCGATCTGGCGGTGCTCGACTACATGATGCCGGATTGCGACGGATTTGAACTCGGCCAGAGGATTACCGGCGACTCCCGGTTTGCGGCAATGCGTTTGGTGCTGCTCACCTCCGCGCACGGCATGCGCGGTGCGCAGGACTTCGCGCAGCTCGGATTTGCGGCCTACATATTGAAGCCGGTGTCGCACCGCGACTTGCGCGAATGCCTGGGCCGCATCATGTCCATGGAGCTGCCAAGGCTGCACGAACGCACACAACCGATCCTCGTTGCAGAACGCGTGCGTGACGTGCCCAATCTGCGAATCCTGCTGGCCGAGGACAATTTGGTAAATCAAAAAGTGGCGCGCGGCGCACTGGAAAAGATGGGATTCAAAGTCGACATTGTGAACAATGGCGCCGATGCGATCGCCGCCTGGAAAACCGATCGGTATCACATCGTCTTTTTGGACTGCCAGATGCCGGTAATGGACGGCTACCAGGCAGCGCGGGAAATCCGCCGTCTCGAGCAGGGCTTGAGGCACATTCCAATCATCGCGCTCACGGCAGATGCGATGAAGGATGCTGAACAGAATTGCCGGGAGGCCGGTATGGATGAGTATTTGACCAAACCATTTGATCGCAAGCAGCTGCGGCAGACGATCGAGCGGCTGTTGCCGGCTTGGATGTCGGAGCAGCCAGGCGCCGGCAATGGATC
>DATMKO010000345.1:0-5060 GCA_035571175.1 Steroidobacteraceae bacterium
CGGCGCGGCTGTGACCGGATTGCGTCCGCAGTAGACCGGCCCGCAGTGCAAAGCGATTCTGATGTTCAAGCCGCCGGGCAGCCCGCGCGCGGCCCAGTCGGTGTGGGTCACCAGCTTGTTGAGCTGCAGGGCGTAGTTGCCCGCGTCGCGCACGCTGCCGAACACCATGTACAGACCATCACCGGTGGTCTCGACGTGTTCCGGACTTTGCGCGGTACGCGAGTTGAGGTCCGCGACCGCACCCAGGAACTGATTGATGAAGTTCGGCGTCTGGTCTTCGCTCAGCACACTGTAGCCAACTGCATCGGCAAACAGCATGGCACGAATTTCGTGGGAGAATCCTGGCGGCTGCTGTTCGGGCGTGGATGCTTCGTGCATCGACTCGAATACCGACGCAGTGCCGCTGATCTCCGGCATGCGAATTTGTTCCAGCGTCACATTCTGCGACTGCCAAATCCGCACCAGCGAAGCTGCGCCGGCTCCGCCTGTGGACGGCCTACCATCCCAGACCGCAAGGCCGTGCAGATCTGTGTTGAGCACTTGAGCACGCAAATGCGCCATCCCGGTCAGGACCAGGTTTGCGTATTCGAAGGTCGCGGTACTGCCGCGAGCGCGATGATCGCTGGTAATCGTCACGCTGTCCGCGGCGGCCAGTGCACGCTCGAAGCGCTCGCCCCAGCCGCCCGACGCGAAATCGACACTGACGCGGTGAAACTCGTCCGCCGGGAAAGGCAGAACGATGTGGGTTTCGCCGCCGACTTCGCGCATCGCCTCGAGGCACAGAATGTCTGAACCGCAGGCCGCCGATCCATATGCGGCCAGCGGCCGGAGAACCTCGAACTTCTTGCGAATCGCCGCGGCCATGACCCCCTCCAAGCCGATCGGGAACCGCGGCTTGATGCGCGTCAATTGGTCGATCATGTGTCCGGTGTACATCACAACCGGCGGGATCTTCAAAATTTCAAGTATTCTCGCGCCGGGACCGGGCAGGCACGTGGCGAGCAGCATCACCTGCCGGCGCGTGCTCGCCAGATTTCCGAAACTGCCGGTGGCGAGCCTTGCGGCGCGCGCATAGTAAGCAGTCGACTCTGCGTCATCGCCGAGGATCAGGGCTGCCTCGCCGAGCGTGGCCTGAAGCCAGTAGTCGCTCGCCGCGGACGGGCTGCCCGGTGCGCGCCTGCAGAGGTCCCGCACCTCGGCCGCAATGCGGCGAGCACATTCAAGATCGCCCTGCAGCACTGCGATGGTGGCGGCGTTGATGCCGGTGTACCCGGCAGCAGAGGCCACTGCGCCGCGCTGGGCTGCTTCGTACGCCTGGTAATAAATCCCGAAGGCCGACGCGAGATGCTGGTTGCGACGCGCGGCATTCGTGGTCCTGAGGGCGAGATCCTTGTGCGTGCGCGCCAGCATGCCGAGCGTCTCGGCGTCGGAGGTGCCGTCGGCGGCAAGCTCGGTGAGCAACTGATTCGCGAGTTCAACGTCGCCGCTGCGCGCGACAGCCAGCCCTTGGAGTTGCAGCAGGCGAAGATTTCCCGGCCAAATGCGCAAGCCTTCTTGAACGGCGTTATAGGCAAGCAGCGGCTCGCCCTGTCGCAGGTAGTGTTCGACGCTTGCGATCCCTGACTGTGCCTCCGGTGGCAGCTGCGGATTGGCGTTGTCGACCATATGAGGAGATTCTACAGACGCAACCAGGCATCGATATGCGCCGTTCGCGTCTGCGACGACCGTGAAGCGGCCGACCGCGCTAGTTAATGGTTTACCTGCCCGACAATCGGCGGCTGCGGGTCTTTTGGCGGCGGCGCCGGCTCGACGGGCACCAGCGGCATGTTATAGACGTCGACCTTGGGTTTCTTGGCTTCCTGCTCCTGACGCTGCTTTTCCTGGCTCAAGCGCAGTTGCTCGCGGTTTCGCTCAAATTCAGCGGCACGCTTCGCCTCCTCGGCAGGCGCGTCCTTGTTTGCAAGGCGATCGATGGCGATACGCGCATTCAGACAATCCGAGTTCGTGCGAGCCTTGGCTGGATTTTGATTGCATTTCATGAGCACGCCGTCGAGAGCGACCCGATCCTCCATGAGATCGGATACCGTCATGGGCGGAATTCGCTTGGGACTGCAGGCCGCCATACACAATGTAACGGCGGTCAGACACCCGAAGGCGATGATTGATTTGTTTGACACTGGCATATAGCTTCCCACAGCAATGTTACCCAAAACCTGTCGCCACGCGACCCCGTGGTTGTGACGTGTCTCACGACTTGACAATGTTCTTATGCCCAGTCCTACACGGGTGGCGCGTTTGACCCCGCCGAAGCGCATGTGTACCGTTCTCAAGGCCATGCCGACCGCGAAACCCAAAAGTGAGCCGATGCCCGACTTTGAGACCGCCATGCGCGACCTTGAAGAACTGGTCGCACGATTGGAGCAGGGCGATTTGCCTCTGGAGGAATCGCTGGCGGCGTTCGAGCGCGGTGTGATGTTGACGCGCGCCTGCCAAAGCGCATTGAAGGAAGCCGAACAGAAAGTCGAGATCTTGTTGAAGAAAGCCGGTGAGCCCACAGTTGAAGACTTCACGCCCGACGAAACTCAAAGCGGCTGAGCACGACCTCGACGCGGACGCGATGGCGGCGCGCATGCGCGGCTATCAAACGCGCGTGCAAACCGTACTCGAGGGCGTGCTGCCGGCCGCAGAGTTGATACCTCAGCGTTTGCACGCGGCGCAGCGCTATGCGGTGTTAAGCGGCGGTAAGCGCTTGCGGCCATTGCTGGTGTACTGCACCGGAGAAGCTCTGAATGTTCCGGTCGCTTGGTTGGACGCGCCGGCCGCGGCAGTGGAACTCATTCATTCTTACTCCTTGGTGCACGATGATCTGCCGGCGATGGACGACGATGACTTGCGCCGCGGTCAACCTACGACACATCGTGCCTTCGATGAGGCAACTGCCATACTGGCCGGCGACGCACTGCAGGTATTGGCCTTCTCATTGCTGTCCCGCGACCGCACGCCGGGCTTAAGTTCCGAAGCCAGATTGAGGATGATTCAAATCCTGGCGGATGCCAGCGGCACGTTGGGCATGGCGGGCGGCCAGGCGATCGATCTCGCCGCCGTCGGTCGGGCATTGAATCTCGAGGAACTCGAAGCCATGCATCGGCTCAAAACCGGCGCCTTGATCCGTGCAAGCGTGTTGATGGCGGCGGTGTGCTCGCCCGGCTTGAGCAGCGACGCTTGGGACGCTTTGGATCAGTATTCGCAGGACATCGGACTCGCATTTCAAATCCAAGACGACATTCTCGACGTCGAGGGCAAAACGGAAGAAATCGGCAAAACCAGCGGCGCGGACGCCGCACGGGCCAAACCCACCTACCCCAGCGTCCTCGGACTCGAGGCGGCCAAAATCCGGGCTCGCGAGCTCAAAGCTCGGGCTTGTGAAAGGTTGGCGCCCTTGGGCGAAGGGGCTCGGGTGCTGGCATGGCTCGCCTCCTACGTGATTCAGCGGCGGGTTTGACGGGTTGACGGCCGATATCGCGCAATCAGGGGGGAAATCGCGCCATTGACGATGAATTCCGCCTGTCGGTCGCAAGCCCTCGAGGCGCTTCAGCCAAATCCGGCCGAATGGTCTAAAATTCTTGAGATATGCGGTTTCGGCACCATATTCGCGCTGGATCGCACCAGTAGGAAATTCATATGAACGTCGCCGTCCCCTCGAAGAAGCCGCATACCAAGCCCGTGGCGGACGTGCAAGGCCACGCCGATACGCGCCAAATCCCCATCAACCGGGTGGGCATCAAGGATATCTACCATCCCATCAAAGTGAAGGACCGGTCGCGCGGCGAGCAGCACACGGTCGCGAATTTCAATATGTACGTGAATTTGCCGCATAATTTCAAAGGCACGCACATGTCGCGCTTCGTGGAAATATTGCATCGCCACGAGCGCGAAATCTCGGTCGAGTCATTCGGTGCGATGCTTCAGGAAATGACCGAACATCTGGCCGCCACCTCCGGTCATATCGAAATGACTTTTCCCTACTTCGTCATGAAGAAGGCGCCGGTGTCCGGCGTCGAAAGCCTGATGAACTATCAGGCGACGATTTTCGGCGAGCACCACCACGGCAAGACTGACGTCTGGCTCAAGGTGGTGGTACCCACCACCAGCCTGTGCCCCTGTTCAAAGGAAATTTCGGACTATGGCGCCCATAACCAGCGATCGCACATAACCTTGACGGCGAGGCTGGCGGAGCATATGTGGCTGGAAGAACTCATCGACATTGCCGAGCGCGAGGCCTCGTGCGAGGTCTACGGAATCTTGAAGCGACCCGACGAAAAATTCGTCACCGAGCGCGCCTACGACAATCCGAAGTTCGTCGAGGATACGGTGCGCGATGTGGCGGTGGCCCTCAACAAGGAGCGGCGCGTGCAGGCTTATGTGGTCGAGTCAGAGAATTTCGAGTCGATTCACAATCATTCGGCCTATGCGATGATTGAGCACGACAAGGAGAGCGCTGCTTAAGCCGTGCCGCGCTCGGCGCTCTGCAGCCGTCCGATCATGCTGCGCAGGAACACCTGGTTGAAGCGCAGCTGACACTCGGCCGACACCTGTTCCAGCAGGGTTGAACTCACCTTCATCACCGTTACCGAGCTGGCCGCGATGATCGTCGCGGTGCGTTTGGCGCCGCGTACATAGCTGGTCTCGCCGAAGCAGTCGCCGCTATCCAGATAGCCCAAAGCCCTGCCGAGCCGCTGGACGCTGACGCGTCCCTGCACGATGATGTAAAAGCGGTCATCCATCTCGCCTTCCTTGACGATTTCCTCCGCATCCGCGTAATCCTGCCAACTGCTGGCGCGCAGAACTTCCCAGATTTCGCCGTGCGAGAATTCGTGGAAGAATTTCAACTTGCGCAGCAAACTGAACTGTTCCTGCTGATCGATGCGGTTGTACTGCGCGCGCAGCTTCTGATGCACTCGCGTCAGTTCAGCGGCGAAGTCAAGGCCGGTCTTGTAACGCTTTTCCGGATCCTTTTGCAGCGCCATCGCCGTTACGTTCTCGAGTTCCTCGGGGATCTC
>DATMKO010000346.1:0-2402 GCA_035571175.1 Steroidobacteraceae bacterium
TGCTCTTAAGACTGGGCCATTCGACCACAGGGCCAAATGTTAGCGGAAGTATCGTCTCCCCGCATAGTCTTCGTATGCCGCCGGCTTGATAGACTTTTCAGCCATGCGAAATACCCTGGTCATTGTCGGGGCCGGATTCTCAGGCACGGTGCTGGCGGCGAACCTATTGCGCCGGCCGCCCGCCACGCCAACTGACATCGTGCTGGCCGAGCGTGGCAGCGCAATAGGCCGCGGCGTGGCGTACGCAAGCCATGAATTTCCCTATCTTCTCAACGTGCCCGCGGCCAGGCTGTCGGCCGACTCGCGCGATCCATTGCAATTTCTGCGTTTCGCGCGTACGCGACTGGCGGCTGCCGATGGCGAGGATTTCCTGCCGCGCGCCCTTTACGGCGACTATTTGCAGGATCTTCTGCTGCAGGCGGAGCGCGCGGCGCCTCCGCACATCAAATTGGTTCGGCTATTCGGCGAGGTGACAGGCATCAAGCAGTGCGATGGCGCGAAGCCTCTGGCGGCGCAATTCGCGCAGCGCGAGCCCATACCCGCGGATTTCGTCATACTGGCGCTCGGCGTGGCGCCACCGCGGCCGCCGGCGTGGGCTGCACGCGTCGCGGATCACCGCGCGTTCCGCCACGATCCGCGCGATTTGCCGGACGGTCTTGCGAGCGAGCATTCGGTTGTCATTGTCGGCAACGGCTTGACCATGGTGGACGCCGCGTCGATTTTGAGCCGCGACGCCGGACGTATACCGACGCTGCACACGATTTCCCGGCGCGGATTGCTGCCGCTGCCGCAGACGGCCTTTCGGGCCGGCGCGACGCAGGGCGGACGCGAATCGCTGTTGGCAAGCGCACATTCGCTCAAGCAGCTGCTCAAAGCGGGCCGTGCGCTGGCGCGCGAGGTGGAAGCTTGCGGAGGCGATTGGCGCGAGGCTGTCACCTCGATACGGAAATTGGCTCCCCGCCTGTGGCGGCAGCTGCCCGCCGCCGAGCAACGCCGCTTCGTGCGGCACTTGCAGGCGCACTGGGACGTACACCGGCACCGTCTGCCGCCGCAATTGGCCGAACGCATCGAGCATCTGCGGCGCAGCGGCAGATTGCAGGTCAACGCCGGCCGCATCCAAAACGTGATTGCCGCGGATGGTCGCTTGCGCGTGTCATGGCGTCCCCGCGGCAGCGGCGAGTCTCAGCAGCTCTTGGTGGATTTGGTGGTCAACGCAACCGGACCCAACTGCGGGATCGATGATTCAGCCGATGCGCTGGTGAATTCGCTGCGTAGCGCCGGCTTGGTGTCCGCCGATGCGCTACGCCTTGGGATTCGCACCGCGCGCTACGGCGCTTGCCTGAACGCGCAAGACATTGCCAGCAATCACCTGTTCTATCTTGGACCCATGCTGCGCGCCGACCATTGGGAGGCAACGGCCGCCCTCGAGCTTCGCGATCACGCCGAGCATCTCGCCACTCATCTGCGCGAGCAACTAGGAGGCTAGCGCGATTCGCTCGATGCCCGCCAGCAGCCGCTGCAGATCATCGCGCGTGCTGTACATCGAGATGCCGGTGCGCAGCAGTCCACCGCGCTCCTCGAGCTTAAGCACCTGCACCGCTCGCGCCGCGTAGAAGTTTCCGTCCCAGACGCAAATGCCTTGTTTACCGAGCGCCGCCGCGGCCTCGCCGGCGGTGGCCTTTGCCAGCGTGATTGATACGGTGGGGGCGCGCGCGCGGCTGCTGAAATCCGGTCCCCAGATGCGCACACCGGGGATGCTGCGCACGGCGTCGTGGTAGAACCTGGCCAGTTCGTGCTCGTGAGCGGCAATGCCTGACATGGCATCGACGATGCGTTCTCGCAGCGATGAACCGCTGCCCCAGCTGGCGAGGTAGTCGACTGCGGCGCGCAGGCCGTGGATGGCCGCGTGATTCAGCGTGCCGGTTTCGATGCGGTAAGGGGCTGCCGGATCCTGGACGCTCAAACGGTCCGTCGGAAGCCGATCGAGGGCGCCGGGCCGTGAATACAGCACTCCGACATGCGGGCCATAGAATTTGTAGCCCGAACACAGCAGGAAATCCATGCCGAGAGTCTTGACGTCAAGCGGGAAATGCGGTGCGTAATGCACCGCGTCGATCACCAGTAGCGCACCGACGGCGCGAGTAAGCCGGCGTGCGAGCGCGATGTCGTTGACGGTGCCGAGAGCGTTCGATGAAGCACCCAATGCCACCACTTTGGTGCGCGGCGTGATCTTGGCGGCCATATCGGATTCATCGAGGCGCCCGGATTCCAGCAACCGCACCTCCTGGATGATCACGCCCTGATCGGCGAGACGCAGCCAGGGTCCGCGATTGGCCTCATGATCGAGTTGGGTGATGAGCACCTCATCGCCCTTTTGCAAGGTTCGGGCAATGGCGCCGCTC
>DATMKO010000347.1:0-10426 GCA_035571175.1 Steroidobacteraceae bacterium
AGCGCGTGTCGAGGGTATCGAGCCAGGTAATCATGGTGTCAAATGACGCCGCCTCCAGTTGCACCCGCACCCCTGTGGCGTTCGGCTGGGTGCCGCGCAGTGCGCTCGACAAGCCCGCTTCCCGGCCGACCCGGTCCACCAGCACCACCGGCGCTTCGCCGGTATCGGCAGGAAGCGCAAAACCGGCGGCGCGGATTTCGGGCGCATTCACGCGCATCCACGCCAAATCCTCGCGCTTGGTCGCATTCGCCCGAACCGCTGCCGACACTGCGGATTGCAACGGCATGAGAATGCCGCCCACCAACAGCATCAGGGCCAGGATGACCGCACCGATGGCGACCACGCGCTGTTCTCGCTGCTGCAGACCGTTGAACCAGGTTCGAAGCTTATTCATCGGCGCGCCCGCGAGCCTTGCGTGCGGATTTGCAGATGAGCTTCAACGCCGCTGGCCACCGGGTTTGAGGATTGAATTTCTGCGCTGAGGCCTTCTTTGGCGACCAGTTGCGACAGCTGCGACAACGCCCCAAGGCTGGGCGCGTTCACCGTCATTTCCAGCGATTGATCGCGATAGCTCAAGGAATTGATCGTGGTTTTCGGCGTGTTCGTGAGCGCAGTGCTCAAGGTTTGCAACGCGCGCAAAAAATATTGCGGGCCGGCCCCGGATTTGCGTATGCGATCAAGCCGATCCTGCATTTGGCGGCGCGGATCCGCAATGCGGTCGGTGGGCATGGCAGACGAAAATACCTGGGATATTTCGCTGTCGAGGGCCGCAGATTCGTGCTTCGCGGAGCGTATTTGCAGTGCCTGAGCGGCGACGTGCACGCCGAGCAGAGCCGCGGCGAGAATGGCTGCTACCCGCCATTGGCGCCAACTTGCGCCGTAGTCGGCGGCTCGTGAGAATTCGCCCTGCAGCAAGTTGATCGCATCATCGGCCGCCAGTCCACGCGCCAGCCAGGGCAATGCTCCGTCGACCAGCAGCTGGACCTTGAGCGATGCGAAGTCCTGCACCAATTGCTCGAATTCACCTCGAACGCGGGCCCAATCCTCGCGCGTCACATACAGAATCGCACTTTCAGGAGTTTTTGATTCCGCGGAGGGATTGAGCGGATCGGCAATCACGCCCGCGACCACCAGCGCTTCGGTCACCGGCGATAGTTCCACGGCAAAGGGCAGCGCCCCCGGTCGGCGTACGGCGAGCCGTTGCTTTTCCAGCCACAGCACCGTTTGTCCCGGATTTTCCGGGATGAGCGAGATGTCGGGGTAAATCGCATGCGGTTCGATGCCGGCAGCGCTCAAGTTGCCAATCCAGTTCTGCAACACGGAGCGCGATACCACCGCCACCGGCGTGCCGCCGCCCGCTCGGCGCCGGCCAATGGCAAAGCACAATTGATCGACGTCTTCCGTCAGCTGCTCCTCCAGTGCAAAGGGCACGGCGCGCGCGATTTTGGCACCGGTCCCCGGGGGCAGATCGGGTTCGGCCAGAAGAATCTGACTCGCAGGCGCGAGAACCATCACTTTCCCGGTTCGTCCCACCGCGGCCGCCAGGCTCAGGGGACCGCGCTGCCGGGTCAGCGCCGGCGCGCCGCTCTCATCCAGCGTCAGCCATTCGGTCTCCTCTTGGCCGGGCGCTGGAAGGCGTAACAGCAGTGATTGCGGCATATGGTTTTAATTCGTCCCGAACGAGCGCAGCAGCGGCGTAACTTTTTGGTTCCCACGGTACAAAAGACTGTACAAGGTGAACTGAGTAGTGCCAAGCGTAACCCGCGTGGTCAGCTGAAAGTAGGAACTCTTCGTATCGATGGGGCTGCCGATGGTTGCCATGGCTTTTGGCCCTGCAAAACTGGTCGCTACGTTCGTGAATGTCGTCTTATCGGGAAAACAGCCGGTTTTGCGCCCGTTGGCGAGCACCGCCGGATTGCCCGACCATTCACCGCTCAAGCCTTCCACCAAGCTTTCCAGCACCAGAGCGGGCGCCGTGCAGAGATTTATCGTGGTGTTCGCATTCGGCAATGCCGTTACATAGGGAGCGATTTTTCGATACCGATCGGCGCCGAAGCCCGGGAGGTTCATCAGCTCGCTGGCGGACATCATGGGCCAGTTGCCGGTGCGGTAGGGTGGAATTTGCGAGGTATAAACCGAATCTTCCGCGCCGTCGGGATCGCTGACCACATCGTCCGGGTCGATCCAGTCGCGGGCCAATCCCGCCCATCGGGGTTCCACGCCCACGGACACGAGCAGCCGCTGAAACTGCTGCAGCGGCAGCGGATCCTCGGTTTTGCCGTCCGACCCTAAGCGGGCGAGGCTGTTGAGATTGAATCGCCCCTGCATGTCTTCCAATCCGCCCTGCAGAGTGCCGATGGGCTCGCCCTCCGGGTTGTTTTCCGGGGTTATGGGCAGCGGCTGGGTGGGCTGCGCCCATGGCGCGGCCAAGGTAGTCAGCGTGGCACTGTTTTGCAAATCCTGGATCAGCACGTCCGCGGCCAATGCTTCAGCGCCCATGCCGAAATGCAGCGCCTGTTCCGCAGCGAGTATGCCGACGGTGCGCCGCTGTTCCAGAAATCCATCGAAGCTCAACTTGGTGGCTAGAATCGCGGCGAGGGCAACCAGCACGAGCGCGATGATGAGCGCAACGCCGCGCTGTCTTTGAAGGCTTGGCGTAAACTGCTTCACCCGGCCACCTCGATCAGCCTGCGCACGGCTCCCCAATCCTTGAATTGAATGATGAGCTCCACTGCCACCGGCCGGGACTGGAAAAGATCCGGCGTCGACGTGGGCCCAGGCCATTGGTTTTGCCAGGTTTGATTGCTATCGAGGTAGCGCAGCTGCACCCCGCTCACACCCGTGAGCAAGTCTTGCACCACGGGTTTGTTGCCTTGCACAGTATCCAAGTTGCTTTGGTAGCTGCGCTTAAGAACGTCGCCGACCAACGCGTACGAAACCCGCTGCAAGGTGCTGCGCTGTTGGCCGGCGGTATTGGACCACCCGGCGCGCGTTACATCGATGACCGGAATGATGTTGGTGTCGGTGCTCGAACCGAAGCTGGGGCTGGAATTGAAGCCGGGGCCGGAATTGAAACTCATGCCGGGCGAGTTGGAGCCGGCGCTCAAGCTAGAACCGCTGCTGGAGTTTGAGCTCAAGGAGGAGATGGGCGCCGTCACGGTACCGGCGCCTGCCGTGCCGCGCAGCGCCGGAAGTCGCGCTTGTCCCAGCAGATCGCGCACCGGACGCGGGACGGATTCCGCCAGGTCCTGCACCATCGTCCGCATGCCAAATTCGATTTCGCGGGAGCGCTTCAGAGAATCCTCGGTGCGGTCTGCCGAGATGCGCGCGGCGCGATAGGTCGCATAGCCGAGCCCCGCCATGATTGCCAGGATCAGCATTGCCACCAAGATCTCGATTAACGTGAATCCAGCGCCGCGCCACCTTTGGTTTCGGGGCTGCATCATGGCTGGGTCGGCGTGATCGGCGGGGTCGGGTTGGGCGTCGGCGTAATGGGAGCGCCGATGGTGCCGTTGCCATTCGGGCCTGGGGTGGGCGTCGCGGGGTTGGGCGGCGTGGCAGTGGGAGGGGCAGGAATGGTGCCCTGTGTCCAATCCACATTCGAAAAGCCCGGCGTCGACAGCGAGGTGCCCAGGAAGCCAATCGCCTGCGCGACCGGATTACCCTTGGTTTTGGCATCTCCGGCATACACCCGCACCACCACGCGTTGCATGGTGCCGATGCTGGTATTGAAGTAGCGCGTATCGTAGTGCCACTTGCGCTTGGCGAAATCAAGCTCGCCGGTATCGGTGTTTTGGCCAAATTTGCTGACGATCAAACGCACCTCGGACAGGCGATTGAGCGCAATCCATTGCGCGATGGTTTTGTCACGCAAGTAGCCGCTGGTGCGCGCCGTGCCGTTGACCGCGACCATCAGAGCGCCCAAACCCACCGCGACAATCACCAGCGCCACCAAGACCTCGACCAACGTGAAGCCACGCGCACGCTCAAGGTCGCGCGGCATGCGCCCCGGCCTGCGGCTCATGTGGTTTTCTCCACTTGGTTGGAGCTCTCGTGCGTAATTTTGCCGAGAGCATCGCCGTCCACGGAGGCCTTCGCCTGTGTCACATCGCGCCACAAGGTCAAACGAAAGGGCGTGCCTTCGCCGCTCGCGGCGATCGCGACCTGCGGCGGCGGCGGTGCATCGTTCGATAGACTTCGGTCGATGGGTTTCAATACCACCGTCTGCGAGTCGAGCTGTAGTTGAAAACTGATGCCTTTGGGTAAATCGCGGTGCCGATACTCCTGCTCCTGGTTGAGCATCATCCAGCGATCGCGGCGCGGATCGTAGACCACGAATTCGTAGGCGGTGGGCTCGATTCGCAAGCCGAAGTCCCGGCCCTCCAACAGGGCGCGGTCATGCAACAAGCTGACCAGTCCCTCGATGCGCCGGCTCTCCTCATCAAGTTGGCCGTCCCGTCCCGTGACGTTGACCGACAACACGGCGATCGATATGACCACGGCCATGATCACGAGGACGACCAGAATCTCGACTAGAGTGAAGCCTTTGCTGCGCATCGCCGCCCCCATCGCAGGAGGCTTACTTCTGCTCTTGAGTCCAGCTGAGGATATCCGCATCCGGACCTTCGCCGCCGGGTTTGCCGTCGCGGCCGTACGACATAATTTCATACTCGCGGCCATCCGAACCCGGGCTCGCATAGACATACGGATTGCCCCAAGGATCCTTGGGCAGCGTCGATAAGTACCCGTGGGCCGGATAGTTGGTGATGGTGGGATCCGCGGGCTGCTTCACCAGCGCCTGTAGACCTTGCTCGGTGGTGGGGTACTTGAAGTTGTCCAGGCGGTACAGGTCCAGGGCCTGCTTTATTGAATTGATATCGGTCTTTGCCGCCGTCACCCGGGCAGTATCGACCTTGCCCAAGATATTTGGCACCACGAGGGCGCCGAGCACTGCGAGAATGACCACGACGACCATTATCTCGATTAGGGTAAAACCACGTTGGCGATTGCGCATAAAGACCTCGAAAGTTCCATGAATCATAGCAAAATAGGCTGAACCGATGCCTCGTGAGGCCGCAAATCGCTTCGAAGAGATCGCTGCAGCACTACAGTGGGATCGCGGCCGATGGATTTGGTTGCTTTTGATTTTGCTGCTGCTTGGCGCCGTGTTGGGTCTTGGCGACAGCGTCAGCGCGCTGCTGCGCTATGATCGCAGCGCTATTGCGGCCGGCGGTTGGTGGCGGTTGCTAACGGCCCACATCGTACACCTTGATGTGCACCACCTGATTCTGAACGAGCTTGGCCTGGTGCTGATGTGGTCGCTGTTTGCGCAGGATTACGACGCCGTCGAGTGGTGCGCCATCGTGATGTCCGGCGCGCTGGCGATCAGTTCGGGGCTGTGGTGGCTGAGCCCGCGCGTCGGCTGGTACGTCGGCGCGTCGGGAGTGCTGCACTCCATAATGGCTGCCGGAACTGCCAAACATCTCGCTGTGCGTGCCTGGGATCGATGGATTTTGTTGGGCGGATTGTGCGTCAAATTGGCCTGGGAGCAATGGAGCGGACACGCCGCGCCGCTGGTCGTCGTGGATGCGCACTTGTACGGCGCGGCATCCGGATTTGCGGTGGGGACACTACTTTCGTGTCGGACCGCTATAATTCGGCTCGCTTGGCGTCCACGTTCTCGTGCCTAAAGGACTAGAAAATCATGTCGCTCGCGTTCGTATTCCCCGGCCAAGCTTCTCAGTCCATCGGCATGATGAGCGCTTTGGCGAAAATCTCGCCGGTCATCGAGGCGACCTTTGCCGAGGCCAGCGCGGTCCTGGGATACGATCTTTGGCAGCGCTGCCAGGTTGGACCCGCCGAATTGCTCAATGCCACAGAATGCACTCAGCCCGCCATGCTGACGGCCGGAATTGCAACTTATCGACTGTGGCGCGAGCGCGGCGGGGCAGTGCCCGCCATGATGGCCGGCCACAGCCTTGGCGAATTCAGCGCACTGGTCGCAGCCGGGTATCTGGACTTCAAGTCGACGGTGGACCTGGTGAAATACCGCGGTGAGCTGATGCAGGCTGCGGTGCCGAATGGCCAGGGGGCGATTGCGGCAATATTGGGCCTCGAGGATGCCGACGTCGAGGCGGCATGCGAGGAAGCGGCGCAGGGTGAGGTGGTGGAAGCGGTCAACTTCAATGCCCCGGGACAGGTGGTGATCGCCGGACAGGCCACGGCGGTGGCGCGCGCCATCGAGAGCGCCACGGCCAAAGGCGCGCGTCGTGCGCTGACCTTGCCGATGAGCGTTCCTGCGCATTGCTCGCTGTTGCAGCCTGCAGCGGAAAAGCTGCGAATTCGTCTCGAGAGCACGGCGGTGGCCGCGCACTCCGATATCGCGGTGTACGGCGTCGATATCCGCATCCACTCCGGTCCAAACGATATTCGGGCCGGGCTGGTCAAACAGCTGGCGACGCCGGTGTTCTGGGCGGCGACCGTGCGCACCATGATTGCCGCGGGCGCCACACAGATTTTCGAGTGTGGCCCTGGAAAAGTGTTGACCTCGCTGAATCGGCGCATCGACAAGAATCGGGATCTCACGATGCTGGCTCTGGAGGATCCGGAGGCTCTGGAGGACGCGCTGGCCGCGGCAAAAAACCCATGAACAGCTCAACCTAAGCGGTGCCGCCATGTTGAACGGAGAAATTGCGCTGGTCACCGGCGCGTCGCGCGGCATAGGCGCTGCCATTGCGGATCGCCTGAGCGCCGACGGCGCCCGCGTCATTGGCACCGCCACGACCGCGGAGGGGGCCGCCCGCATCACCGAGAACCTGGGTGCTCGCGGTGGACGTGGCGCGGTGCTCGATGTCAACAGTCAGGAGTCGATCGATGCGCTGATCGAGGACATCGAAGCCAAGGAAGGCCCGATCCGTATTCTTTGCAACAATGCCGGCATCACCCGCGACACCCTGCTGTTGCGCATGAAGCAGGACGACTGGGACTCCGTGTTGCAGACCAATCTGGCCTCGGTGTTCCGGCTGTCAAAGGCGGTGCTGCGCGGCATGATGAAGGCCCGCGCGGGACGCATCATCAGCATCACCTCGGTGGTCGGTCTCACCGGCAATCCCGGCCAGGCCAACTACGCCGCCGCCAAGGCGGGAATCATTGGTTTTACCAAGTCGCTGGCGCGAGAGGTCGGTTCGCGCGGCATCACGGCGAACGCTATCGCACCGGGATTCATCGACACCGACATGACCCGGGGCTTGAGCGAGGCACAGCGCGCCGCGCTGAACAGCCAGATTCCCTTAGGACGGCTGGGTCAGCCGGCCGACATAGCCGGCGCAGTGGCCTTTCTGTGCTCCGCCGACGGCGCCTATATCACCGGGGAAACGCTGCATGTGAACGGCGGGATGTACATGCCTTGAGGGCGTTTGCGCCCTAAGTCGCCGTCTTTTGTCAAGACAATCAGGGTACGGTTGCCGGCAAATGTGCGTTCATGGTAGCCGCCGCCGCCGCGTTCACATAAAATACGCGCCCGGTCGATGTCACAGGCTGGTCGCGGGTTTTTTATAAATCGCATGAATAGCAATTCCGAGAGGACACCATAACGATGAGTACGGTTGAGCAGCAAGTTAAAAAGATCGTGGCCGAACAGCTGGGTGTAAAAGAAGAAGAAGTCACCAATGATGCCTCGTTCGTCGACGATCTGGGGGCAGACTCGCTGGACACGGTGGAACTGGTGATGGCGCTCGAGGAAGAATTCGAGACGGAAATTCCCGATGAGGATGCCGAAAAGATCACCACGGTTCAGCAAGCGATCGACTACATCAATTCGCACAAGGGCAAGGCCTAAGCTTCTTTTGGTTCCGCGCGGCATTCTCCTGATGTTTGTACGGCGACGCTCGCCGGTTGATCAATCCACAATCAGGAGTTGATATTGAGCAAGCGACGCGTCGTCATTACGGGTCTTGGAATCGTCTCGCCGGTGGGCAATGACGTGGCGACGGCGTGGGCCAATATCTTGGCCGGCCACAGCGGCATCCAGCCGATAGTGCGATTCGATACCGCCAACTATCCAACGCATTTCGGCGGCGAGGTTAGAAACCTCGAGTTGGAAGGATTCATGACTCCCAAGGATGCGCGCCGCATGGACGCGTTCATGCAATACGGCGTGGTGGCCGGGATTCAGGCGATGCGCGATTCAGGTCTCGAGGTCACGGAGGCCAATGCGGACCGCATCGGCGTGATGATGGGTTCCGGCATGGGCGGGCTCGAGTCGATCGAGGAGGCCTACGACAAGTATCTGGAGACGCACGGACCAAAGAAGGTCTCGCCGTTCTTCATCCCGGCCAGCATCATCAATCTGGTCAGCGGACATTTGTCGATTGTGTTCAAGATAACGGGACCCAACCTGGCGGTCGCCACTGCGTGCACCACCTCCACGCATGCGTTGGGATTGGCCATGCGCCTGATCCAGTACGGCGATGTGGATGCGATGCTGGCCGGCGGCTCGGAGATGGCCACCTGCCCCACGGGAATGAGCGGCTTTGCCCAGGCCAAGGCGTTATCGCTGCGCAACGACGACCCGCAGGCTGCGAGCCGGCCTTGGGACAAGGATCGCGATGGCTTCGTCATGGGCGACGGTGCCGGCGCCATGTTGCTCGAGGACTTCGAGCTGGCGAAGGCTCGAGGCGCGCGAATCTATGCCGAGATCGTCGGCTTCGGCATGAGCGGCGATGCGTTCCACGTCACGGCCCCGCCGGAAGACGGCGAAGGCGCGCGCAAAGCGATGGCCAAGGCGCTCATCGACGCGCGCTTGAATCCCGAACAAGTGCAGTACGTCAATGCTCATGCCACCTCGACGGAGCTCGGTGATCGCGCGGAAACACTGGCGATTCGGCGCGCGTTCGGCCCGGCCGCCGATAAGCTGGCCGTCAGCTCGACCAAGTCGATGACCGGACACTTGCTGGGCGCCGCCGGGGTGGTCGAGGCGATTTTTTCCGTGCTGGCGCTGCGCGATCAGGTGGCGCCGCCGACCATCAACTTGCACCAGCCGGGCGAAGGCTGCGATCTTGACTATGTGCCGAACACGGCGCGGCAGATGGCGCTCGAATACACCCTATCGAATTCGTTCGGGTTCGGCGGAACCAATGGGTCGGTAATTTTCCGAAGGCCCTGAGCCGCTGAACCTCGTCCAGCATTTCTCGCAAGCGCGCCGGCGTGGGTGGCACGTGTGAAACGCATCCTACGAATTACTCTCGCACTGCTCGTGTTGCTGTCGGTCGCCACCGCGGCCGCGGTTTTCAGGGAAGGCGTGCGAAGTCTCGACGCGCCGCTGCTCCTGAAGTCGGTAACGCGTTTCAAGGTGCCGGCCGGGACGAGTTTCGGGCATGTGGCAGCGGAGTTGGCGTCGCAGGGCATCGTTGCACATCCCAAAGCGTGGGTTCTATACGCGCGCTGGAAAGGACTGGCTGCGGCGATCAAAGCGGGGGAATACGAGATACCACCGGGTACGACGCCGCGCGAGCTGTTGATGAAAATGGTGAACGGCCAGGTGCTGTTGCATTCCTTCACCATCGTCGATGGATGGCGGCTGCAGGACCTGCTCGAGGCCACGCGCCGCAATCCCGAGATAGTAGCCACGCTGCCGGCGCAGGGCACACTTGCCGTGCAGGCCGCCAACCTCATGGAGAAGCTCGGCGCTGCCGGCACTGAATCGGAAGGCCAATTCTTGCCCGAGACTTATCGCTTCATCGGCGGTACCACCGACGTCGAGTTGCTGCGTCAGGCGCATGCGGCGCTGACCAAGGAGTTGGACGCCGCATGGGCGAGCCGCGATCCGGACTTGCCGCTGCGCAATCCCAACGAATTGTTGATCATGGCTTCGATCATCGAAAAGGAGAGTGGCGTACCTTCCGAACTTGGCAAGATTGCGGGGCTGTATCTGCACCGCCTGAGCGTAGGCATGCGCTTGCAAGCCGATCCGACCATAATCTATGGTATGGGTGATCGATACGATGGCGATATTCGAACGGTGGACCTGCGTACCGACGGGCCCTACAACACCTATACACGCGCGGGCCTGCCGCCAACGCCCATCGCCCTGCCAAGCGCGGCGGTGATTCGTGCCACCGCGCACCCTGAGAAGACGGATGCCATCTATTTTGTGGCATCCACCAAGGACGACGGCAGCCATGTATTTTCCGCCACGCTTGAAGCGCATAACGCCGCCGTGGCCGCGTATATTGCTCATCAACGGCACAAAGCTGCGCAAGGTTCCCTGCGATGAGCGCAACGGGCAAATTCGTGACGTTGGAAGGAATCGAAGGCGTCGGCAAGTCGACGCAGGTGGCGCGCCTTTCGGCGGCACTGCGGGGCAAAGGCGTCGCGCATGTGGTGACACGTGAACCAGGCGGCACGGCTCTCGCCGAGACCATCCGCG
>DATMKO010000348.1:0-6112 GCA_035571175.1 Steroidobacteraceae bacterium
GTGCCGCCGGCATTGGTCGACAGATTGCCGCCGATCTGCGCCGTGCCCTCCGAGCCCAAGCTCAAGGGAAACAAGCGGTTCGCGTCGCGCGCGGCGTTTTGCGCGCCTGCCAGCGTACAACCTGCTTCAACTATCATCGAATAGTTGGCGGCATCGAGTTGCCGCACACGGTTCAAACGCCGCATCGATACCACGATTTGCGATCCGCTCTCGTCCGGAGTTGCAGCGCCACAGTAGCTGGTATTGCCCGCGTGCGGCACCAGCGCGGTTTCTTCGCGATTGCAGATTGCCAGGATCCTGGCAACTTCGTCGACGTTGCGCGGCAGCAGCACCAAAGGAGTGGCACCGTGATACAAGCCGCGAAAATCGCTCAAGTAAGGGGCAATATCCGCGGGCGAATCGAGCCAGGCGCCGCTGCCCACCACCGACTTGAGTTCCGCAAGGGTTGCGGAACTAGGGGGGCGAGGCATGGGAGCCGCGCAATGCCGCGATCCGCTCATCCAGCGGCGGGTGGCTCATGAGCAGCCGCATGATTCCGTCCGATTTTCCGGTATTGATGCCGAAAGCCTGCATCTGCGGCGGCAGCGGCAGTCCTTGGCTGCGCTTCAACACCAGCAGTGCATCGATCATGTTGCCGGTACCGGCAAGATTGGCCCCGCCGCGGTCGGCGCGAAATTCGCGGCGCCGCGAATACCACATGACGATCATGCTGGCAAAAATTCCCAACACGAACTGCGCCACTATGGTGGTCAAAAAGAAGCCTATACCGGATCCTTCCCTGTCGTTTCTGAGAACGGCTCGATCAACGATGCCACCGATGATTCGCGCCAAGAAAATGACGAAGGTATTCAGCACACCTTGCAGCAGTGCCAGCGTGACCATATCACCGTTTGCCACATGCGTAATTTCGTGGCCCAGTACCGCTTCGGCCTGGGTGCGCGACATGCTGCGCAGCAGTCCGCTGCTGACCGCCACCAACGCGGCGTTGCGGCGCGCACCGGTCGCAAACGCGTTCATCTCCTCGGCGTCGAATATGCCCACCTCGGGCATGCCGATGTTGGCCTGTTCGGCCAGCCGTTTTACCGTGCCGACCAGCCACCTCTCCAGATCCGATTGCGGCGTGACGATCACGCGAACCCCCATCATGCGCTTCGCGGTCCATTTGGACAGGCCCAAGGAAATCAACGCGCCGCCGAAGCCGAAGACAGCCGCAAACACCAGCAAACCACCGGTTCCGCCCTGGGCCAGTTGCACCCCGAACACATTTTCGATGATGAACAGCACCAAGCTGAGCAGGGCCAATACGGCGAGGTTTGTGACGATAAAGAGGAAAATGCGCTTCATAGGCCCTTTCTTTGAAGAAACTAACCACAATATGCTAGCCGATACCATCGTCGGGACGTTGCGGTTCAATTTCAAGGATTACCATTACCTTTTAAGGACGCGTCGCTCTCAAGGTCGACCGCATCCTAAGTGTATGTAAAATAAAGAGTTAATCTTTCAGAGTTAGAGGCATGCAGTACAAGGATTATTACGAGATTCTCGGCGTGACTCGCGGCAGTGATGCCGAGGAGATGAAACGCGCCTATCGCAAACTGGCACGTAAATTCCATCCGGATGTCAGCAAGGAAAAGAACGCCGAAGAGAAGTTCAAGGAGGTCCAGGAAGCCTACGAGGTGCTGCGCGATCCGGATAAGCGCGCCGCTTACGATCAGTTGGGCCGCGATTTCCGCAACGGCCAGCAGTTTCGTCCGCCACCCGATTGGTCGCAGCGTTTCGGAACCTCGGGCGGCCAGCGCTTTTCCGATCTGAATGGCTTCAGCGATTTCTTCGCCAGCTTGTTCGGCGGCGGCGGGATTGGCGGCGGGCCAGGCTACGGCGGCGCGCAAGCGGAGGCGGATGCCGGCCATCTGGATGTGACGGTGGAGGAGGCCTACGCGGGTACCAAGCGTCGCGTCACCCTGAACGAGAATGGGCGTCAGCGCCAAGTCGACGTGCAAATCCCGGCAGGGGTCACCGAAGGCCAGTCGCTGCGCATCGCCGGGACGGGCGGCCGCGCCTCGCTGATTTTTCGCATCAAGCTGCGCCCGCATCATCTTTACGAGGTCGTCGGCAAGGATGTACAGATCGAATTGCCGCTGGCGCCCTGGGAAGCTGCGCTGGGCGCGAAGGTGGCCGTTCCGACATTGGGCGGAACTGTGGAATTGACGGTGCCTGCAGGCGCACAATCGGGACAAAAGCTTAGATTGCGAGCGCGTGGCTTGCCCGGCAATCCCGGCGGCGATCAGCTGGTCACGATCAAATTGGTGACGCCGGCGGCGCACTCGAAGGGGGCGAAGGAAGCCTACGAAAGGATGAAGCGCGATTTCGCTTTCGATCCGCGCGCCGACTGGCCGTAACGATTGGGAGGCAGATGTGCAATACACGATCCAGGTCAATGGCAAGACGCAAAGCCTTGCGGCCGACCCGCAAATGCCTTTGCTGTGGGTGCTGCGCGATGTGCTCGAATTGAAGGGCACCAAGTTCGGCTGCGGCCAGAGTTTCTGCGGCGCTTGCACGGTGCATTTGAACGGCGTCCCCACCCGATCCTGCGTTACGCCCATTTCGATGGTGGGTTCCGCGGCGGTCACGACCATCGAGGCGGTCGCGGCCACGCCAACCGGCCGCGCGGTGCAAAACGCCTGGCTGGCAGTCGATGTCGTGCAATGTGGTTATTGCCAGGCGGGTCAAATCATGTCGGCGAGCGCGCTGCTTGCCAAGAATCCAAAGCCGACGGATGCGGACATTGATCAAGCCATGTCCGGCAATATTTGCCGCTGCGCCACTTATTCGCGCATTCGTGCCGCCATCAAGCAAGCGGCCGGCTTACCGACGGTCGATAGCCGGGACAAATTCCTATGATGCGCACTAGCGACAACCCCGAGTCTCGGCAAGCCTCGCTGCTTTCCTCGCGGCGCGCCTTTCTGCGTGCGAGTTTGGCGGTCGGGGGCGGCCTCCTTCTCGATTTATCGATACCCGGCGTTATGGCCGCGCCACCGGACTCATCGCCGTCCTGGGCCACGCTCAATGCGTTCGTGGAGATTTCTAGCGACGGTATCGTCACCATTACTTCCAAGAACCCGGAAATCGGCCAGGGCATCAAGACCATGCTTCCCATGCTGATTGCCGAGGAACTCGACGTGGATTGGAGCAGTGTACGCATCGAGCAGGCGCTCAGTGATCCGGCGCGCTATGGGACGCAGTTCGCGGGCGGCAGCCGCGCGACACCCCTGAATTGGGATCCCCTGCGGCGTGTTGGGGCGGCGGCGCGGCAGATGCTCGTAAGCGCCGCGGCGCAAACCTGGTCGGTACCGGCTGCGGAATGCGAAACGAAATCCGGAAAAGTCGTGCACGCGCGGACCAGGCGATCCTTAAGCTACGGGCGCCTGGCCTCGAAGGCTGCCTCGATCCCGCCTCCGGACCTTGCCTCGCTGCCACTCAAGGACCCGAAGGACTTTAAAATCATCGGTAAGTCGCATCCGGGCGTCGATAGTCCGCTGGTGGTCACGGGCAAGCCGCTGTTCGGCATCGACGTCACGGTGCCGGGCATGCTGTATGCGGTGTTCGTGAAATCGCCGGTATTCGGCGGCAGCGCCGTGAGCGCGAACCTCGATGCAATCAAGTCCCAGCCCGGCATTCGCGACGCCTTCATCGTGTCGGGCGTCGGGCCCTTCAACGGACTGGCCAGCGGCGTGGCGATTGTCGCGAACAATTGGTGGCTTGCGAACAAAGCCCGCGACCTGCTCGAAGTGGTGTGGGATGAGGGCGCAACGGCGGCGCAAAGCAGCGAAGGATTCGCGCAGCAGGCGCTGCAGCTATCAGCACAAGCGCCGGCTACGAAGGTGACAAGCGAGGGAGATGTGGTGCAGGCATTGGCCTCATCGGCCACGCAGCTGGAAGCCGCGTACAGTTATCCCTTCCTGTCGCATGCCACCCTCGAGCCGCAGAATTGCACCGCGCATTTCAAGAACGGCAAGGTCGAGATCTGGGCGCCCACGCAGAACCCGGACGCCGGCCGAAAAATCGTGGCGAAGACCTTGGGGTTGACCGATGCGGATATCACCATCCACATGATTCGCTGCGGCGGCGGCTTCGGCCGGCGCCTGATGAATGACTACATGGTGGAGGCGGCCTGGATATCCAAGCAGATGGGCGCGCCGGTCAAGCTGCTGTGGAATCGGCAGGATGACGTTCAGCACGATTTCTATCGTCCTGCCGGCTTTCATTTCTTCAAGGCGGGCCTTGACGGCGCGGGCAAGCTGCAGGCGTTCAAGGATCATTTCATCTCGTTCGGTGAAGGCGGCAAGGCCGCCTCCAGCGCGGACATGGGCGCCAACGAGTTTCCCGCGAAATTTGTGGCCAATCTGGAATTGGGCATGTCCTTGATGCCGTTCGGCGTCCCGACCGGGCCGTTGCGTGCGCCCGGCAGCAATGCGTTGGCGTTCGTGTTTCAGTCGTTCATCGATGAGATTGCACACGCGGCAGGTCAAGATCCCTTGCAGTATCGGATCGGGTTGCTGGGCGAGCGCCGGGTAGTCGGTGCCTTCGATACCGGTCGCATGATCGACGTGCTTACCACGGCGGGCGAGAAATCCGGCTGGGGAAAGCGCACAGCGGCCAAAGGGTCAGGCATGGGCGTCGCGTTTTATTACAGCCATCTCGGCTACTTCGCGGAAGTGGTGCACGCGACCGTAGGCGCGCGCGGCCGCGTCACCGTGGACAAGGTCTGGGTGGTCGGCGATGTGGGCAGCCAGATCATCAATCCGACCAGTGCCGAGAATCAGGTCCAAGGAGCGGCGCTCGATGGGATCGGGGAGGCCTTGGGTCAGGCGATCACGCTCAATAACGGCCGCGTCTTGCAAAGCAACTTCGACGACTTCCCGCTGCTGCGCATGAAGCAGGCGCCGCCGGTGGAAGTGCACTTTCTGAAGACCGACCATCCCCCCACCGGCTTGGGGGAGCCGGCGCTGCCGCCGGTGATACCGGCGCTGGGCAACGCCATATTCGCAGCGACCGGCGTGAGGATTCGCAGCCTGCCCATCGATCCGAAATTGCTGGCGTAAGCCGCCTCGGCTTGAAGAATCCGGGCCCGGCCCCACCATTACCCGGCGGGGAACGCCCGGGTTCCGAACCGTCCTTTAACAACCGTTGCAAGGCCATGACGCTAGAAACTGAAGCAAAGATCAAAGAATTCCAAGCCGAAACCAAGCAAGTGCTGCGATTGGTCATACATTCGCTGTATTCGCACAAGGAAATCTTCTTGCGCGAGCTGATCTCGAACGCCTCCGATGCCTGCGAGAAACTGCGCTTCGAAGCGCTTGCCAAACCCGAGTTATTGGGAACCGATTCGCTGTCGATCGCGCTGACACCGGATAGCGCCGCCCGCACCTTGAGCGTCAAGGACAACGGCATCGGCATGAGCGAGGAGGAGGTGATCGACAATCTCGGCACCATCGCCCGCTCGGGCACCAAGAAATTCCTCGAGACCTTGAGCGGCGATGCCGCCAAGGACGCGCAATTGATCGGCCAATTCGGGGTCGGGTTTTATTCGGCCTTCATCGTCGCCGATAAGGTAACCGTGCTCAGCAAGCGCGCCGACGCGCCGGCGGTGCGCTGGGAGTCGGACGGCGAGGGCCAGTACCAGATCCAAGCGAGCGACAAGGCGGACCGCGGCACCGAAGTCATTCTGCACCTTCGCGAGGAGGACAAGGAATTTCTCGAGGCGGGCCGCTTGCGCCAATTGGTGCGCAAGTACTCGGATCATTTGAGCATCCCGATCGTGTTGAAGGGCGGCGAGAAGGACGAGACCCTGAATCAGGCCAAGGCGTTCTGGACGCGTCCCAAATCGGATTTGAAAGACGAAGATTATCAGGCCTTCTACCAGCACATTACGCACGACTCCGAGGGTGCGCGCGTTTGGGCGCACAACAAGGTCGAAGGCAACATCGAATACACCTCGCTGCTGTACCTGCCGAAGCGCGCGCCATTCGACCTGTTCGAGCGCGAGCAAAAGGGCGGTGTGCAGCTGTACGTAAAGCGGGTATTCATCCTGGACAAGGCGGCGGAATTGCTG
>DATMKO010000349.1:0-2868 GCA_035571175.1 Steroidobacteraceae bacterium
GGCCGCGTCGGCACGCCGGCCGGCGCCGAATATGCGCTGGGATCCAATATCGTGGCCGGCAATCCGAAGATCTACCAGGCGCTGCTCGACGCCATCGGGCCGCTGACACCCGCGCCATTGCGGGCCTAAGGCGTGGCTAAGCTTTGGTCTGCGGCAGCGCGCCGCTGGGTTCGAGTCCCCCGCCCGTGACATCGGTGCGCAAGCGGCTGTTCCTGTAGCCGTAGAGAAAATATATCGAGATGCCGATGGCGCTCCAGATCCCGAGGCGCCACCAGGTTGCATTGGGCAGCGAGGCGGCCATGCCGGCGCAGAAGAACACGCCCATCAGCGAGACAAACCATACCCACTTGACCCGGAACGGCCGCTTCAGGTCAGGGCGGGTATAGCGCAGCACCAAGACGCCGACGCAGACCACGATGAACGCAACCAGTGTGCCGATCGACACCAGTTCTCCGAGAATGCCGATGGGCAGGCATCCGGCGAAAGTCGCCGCCAGCACGCCGGTGATCAGCGTCGAGATATGCGGGGTGCGGAACTTGGGATGCACCGCACCGAAAATCTTCGGCAGCAGACCATCGTGCGACATGGTGAGCCAGATGCGCGCCTGAGGAATGATCATGGTGATGATCACTGAGGTGAGTCCGAACAGCGCGCCCCAGATGACCCAGCTCGAGAGCCACAGCAGCTGCGGATGCGATTCCAGGGCTACCGCGACCGGTGCCGCGTCATTCAGCTGTTTGAACGGCACCAAACCGGTCAGCACGCTCGACATGAGTATGTACAGCACCGTACAGATCGCGAGACTGCCCAGCATGCCGATCGGCATGCCGCGCTGCGGGTTCTTGGCCTCCTGGGCCACGGTCGATACGCCGTCGAAGCCGATGTAGGCGAAGAAGATGATGGCCGAGGCCTGCAGTATGCCGCTCCAACCGAATTCGCCGAAGGTGCCGGTATTCTTCGGAATGTAGGGCACCCAGTTTTGCACGTTGACGAACTTGATGCCGAAGGCAATGACGGCGATGACGATGCTCACCTTGATGGCGACGATGATGGTGTTCACCACCGCCGATTCCCGGATGCCCTTGTAGCACAGGGCGGTGGCGGCAGTGATGATGGCGATGGCCGGCAGGTTCAGGAACGCACCGGTGGTGTGCACCTGAAAGCCCACGTCGCCCGCCGCGAAGGGCGCCGAACTCAGCGCGCTCGGAATGAAATTGATGCCGTAGTGATCGAGCAATTTTATGAAGTAGCGGCTCCAGCCCACCGCCACTGTGGAGCAGGCCATCATGTATTCGAGTATCAGGTTCCAGCCGACGAACCACGCGACGAACTCGCCCAAGGTCGCATAGCTGTAGGCATAGGCGCTCCCCGCCACCGGCACCATGGCTGCGAATTCGGAGTAGCAAAGACCGGCGAACATGCAGCCCAAGCCGGCGATGACAAAGGAGAGCGCGATGGCTGGGCCGGCGTGCTGCGCAGCGGCGAGGCCGGTGAGCACGAATATGCCGGTACCGATGATGCCGCCGATGCCGAAAGCGATCAGCGATGGGATACCGAGCGCCCGCTTCAACCCCTCCGCCGATGCCTCTTTTTGATAGGTGGCGATCGGCTTGGTGACCAGCATCCCTTTTATATTCATGTAGCACCGAATGTGGTTTCAGTGCGCCGACTCTAACGGCTTTCCCGCCGCGCTACCAAATATTTTACGGAATACGAGAATCCCCGCCCAATCCAGCATCGCCAAAGGGTCGGAAACGCCGCCGGCAGCGGCGGCAGGTTGTCTATGGCTTGCCGCGCCGTCGCAGTCGAATGTTTATCCACTCGACAGCAGCCGAGAAAACCAGCGCAAAGTACAAGTAGCCCTTTGGCATATCCAGTTCCAGGGACTCCGCAATCAGGCCGGTGCCAATCAGTACCAGAAATGCGAGAGCCAGTACTTTGATCGTCGGAAATCGGCCGATAAATCGGTTGACCGCGGAAGACACCGCCATCATGACGAAGACTGATATCACGATGGCGGCCACCATGACCTCTATCTGCCTTGCCAGGCCGATCGCCGTAAACACGGAATCGAGCGAAAATACGATGTCGATGATGCCGATCTGAACGATGATCAACCAAAAGCTGTTCATCATTCCGGACTTGGGGCTGCGGACTTTTCCGGCCAGCATGCCGCGAATATCGTCGATGCTCTTCACGACCAGGAAAAGGCCTCCCGCGAATAAAATCAGTTCGCGGCCGGTCAGCTCCGTTCCAAACAGGGAGAATAAGGGAGCGCGCAACGTCGCCAGCCAAGTAATGGAAAACAGCAGCGCGATGCGCGTGAGCATGGCGAAGCCCAAGCCAAGAAGACGCGCGCTGCGATGCTGTCGCTTGGGCAAACGCTCGACGAGAATCGAAAGAAATATGACGTTGTCGATGCCAAGAACGATTTCCAGCACCGACAGCGTCAGAAACGACAGCCAGGCCTGCGGATCGTGGAGCAATTCCAATTTACGGCAGTCCGTCGATTTCCTCGGGTCTAGCGAGCTTGCGCTCCAGCAAATCGTCGCTGCGCAGCCCCAAGTCGAGCGCCAACGCGGCGGAGATATAAATCGATGAATACGTGCCGGCGATGATGCCGATGACCAGCGCCGCGGAAAACCCGCGCAATGTCTCGCCGCCGAAAATCAACAGCGCGACCACGACCAGCAAGGTCACCAGCTTGGTCATGATGGTTCGCGACAGCGTTTGGTTGATGGATTCGTCGATGACCTGCGCAATCGTGAGCTTGCGGGAGGTACGGGCACGCTCGCGGATGCGGTCGAACACGATGACCGTATCGTTCAGCGAGTAGCCGATCACCGCCAGAATGGCCGATATCGCGGT
>DATMKO010000350.1:0-8481 GCA_035571175.1 Steroidobacteraceae bacterium
GCGTCCGAATCGCGATATTTATAGTGTTTCGCGCCTCAATCGCGAGGTTCGAGTGCTGTTGGAACGCGGTTTTGGCAGCCTGTGGCTGGAGGCGGAAATCTCCAATTTCGCCAGGCCCAGCTCCGGACACTGGTATTTCTCGCTGAAAGACGCTGGCGCGCAGGTGCGCTGCTGCATGTTCCGGCAGCGGAATATGCTCTTAGGCTTTGCGCCGCGGGATGGACAGAAGGTATTGGTACGGGCGCGCATCGGGCTGTACGAGCCGCGCGGTGAATACCAGCTGCTCATCGATCATATGGAGGATGCCGGGCTCGGCGCTTTGAAGCGCCAATTCGACGAATTGGCGGCGAAGCTCGCGGCGGAGGGGTTGTTCGCGCCGGAGCGCAAACGGCCGTTGCCGGCGCTGCCGAAGCGAATCGGCGTGATCACATCGCCGAGCGGCGCCGCGATTCACGACATCCTGCATGTGCTGGCGCGGCGCTTTGCCGCCATCCCCGTATTGCTCTACCCGGTCGCCGTGCAGGGCGCCGCGGCCGCTGCCGAGATCGTCGCCGCCTTGAAGCTGGCGGGCCGACGGGCGGAATGCGATGTTCTTATTTTGGCGCGCGGCGGCGGCTCGCTCGAGGATTTGTGGGCCTTCAACGACGAGGCGCTGGCCCGTGCGGTCGCCGCCTGTCCCATTCCGGTGGTCAGCGGCATCGGTCATGAGATCGACTTCACCATCGCCGATTTCGCCGCCGACGTGCGTGCCGCAACGCCTTCCGCCGCGGCGGAAATCGTGGCGCCCGACGCCGAAGAGTGGGCCGCATCTTTGCGCCGCTTGCGCGAACGCTTGCAGCGCGCGCTGCGCCAAGGAATCGATACACATCGCGAGCGTCTGCGATGGCTCATCGGACGCGCGGAATTGGTCAACCCCGAGGCGAGGCTCGCGCAGCAAGGGCAACGTCTGGATGAATTGGAACAGCGCGCATCAAGGGCCTTGCGCCAGATACTCGCCGATCGCCGCTCGGCGCTTGGGCTTTCCGTCAGCCGGCTGTGGCAATTGAGTCCTGCCGCGCGGCTGCAGGGCACCGCCGCCCGGCATGCCGCCTTGTTTGCCAGGTTGCGTGCGGCCGGCCTCCAGCAATTGAATCGCGCGCGCGAACGGCTCGCGCCGCTGGTGCGCACGTTGAATGCCGTGAGCCCGCTCGCCACCTTGGACCGAGGCTATGCCATTGTCAGCCTCGAAGGCGGCGCTATATTGCGCGACGCCAAGGACGCGACGGCGGGAACCATCATCGAGGCGCGCTTGAGCCAGGGAAGAATTCGCGCCAAAGTGGAGGGGTCTTCTTGATTCGAGCTGCCGCGGTTTTGCTCACCTTGAGTCCTGCCCTGGCCTTATCGTATGCGCTGCCGCGCGAGGCAACCGTGCCGGGCGGAGTCAAACTCATCCGCCTTGAAGATCAGGGCAGCGCCATGCCCGCCGTCGATGTCGACGGGCAACGGGCCATGGTCATTCAGGACGGCGCGAGCTGGGTGGCGGTGATCGGCATACCGCTGTCGGCGCCGCTGGCAATCCGCCATGTGGTCGTTCACGGCAGCGGCGGCAGGCAGGAAATCGATTTCATGGTGCGTGACAAACGCTATGCCACGCAGTCGCTCAATGTGCCGCCGGCACAGGTGAACCCTTCGCCCGCGGATCTGGAACGCATCAATCGCGAGATCGTGATCATCGACCAAGCGCTGCGCCACTGGACCGACGAGCAGCCGGAGTCGCTGCGATTGGCGCAGCCGGTGCCGGGAGTTCGCAGCAGTTCATTCGGACTGCGGCGCGTATTCAACGGTGAATCGCGCAAGCCCCACAGCGGGATGGACATCGCCGCGCCAGCAGGTACTCCGGTACGGGTGCCGATCGCCGGAACCGTCGTCGATGCCGGCGAGTATTACTTCAACGGCAATACCGTGTTTGTCGACCACGGTCGCGGGCTGATCAGCATGTATTGCCACTTGAGCGCCATCGACGTGAAGCCCGGACAGCACATCGCCGCGGGAACGACCATCGGGGAAGTGGGTATGACGGGGCGCGCGACCGGGCCCCACTTGCATTGGGGCCTTAGTCTCAATCACACCTGGGTCGATCCGGAATTATTCGTGCCTTGATCTTGGCGTCAGGCGTTAAGTCCCGCCCAGCATATGATCAACTGCGACCGGCTCCATGGGCGCTGGCGCTGCCATTGCGGCCTGGCGCAAGCGCGCGCTGTGCTCCTGGACCGCCGCACCCGAGGGCTGCATCTCGATCTGACCCTGGAAAAACGCGCCTTCGCTGATGCCGACGCGCGGCGCAAACACATTGCCCTTGACCTTGGCAGTGGCCCGGATATTGACCGACTCTGTGGCGTAAAGGTCGCCCTCCACCTTGCCGTCGATGACGATGACGCGGGCGCGAATATCGCCCTTCATGGTGCCGTCGGTGCCGACCGTGAGGCTCTGCGTATGGGTGATGGACCCTTCCACGCTGCCCTGAACGATCAAGTCCTCCTGCGCCGACAATTCGCCGCGGAATTTCAAGGTCGGGCCCAACACGGACACTCGCGGTGCCCCTTCCGGCTGCCTGACTTCGGGTGAACGCGGCGGCTCCGCCGCACGCGGCGCCGGCGATCGCGGCTCGAGGCGCGGCTCGCGCGGTTCCGGGCGCGTTACTGAGGGTTCGGGTGCGCCGGGGCGGCTAGAGTTGGAATTCATCATGAGATCATCTCCCTCGAGAGGTTTTTTAATAAACCACGACATTGTCAGGCGGCGCCGCCGGAGGCCTTGGGCGGCCGGTTGGAATCGTGCAGCCTTGCCGCCGTACCAGACTGTTGAGCGGCCTTTTTCCCGTTCATATCGATGCTGCCGCTGAAATTGGCGCCTTCGATGATGCTGACCGTGGGCGCAAAAATGTTGCCACAAACCTTTGCCGTTTCTTTCACGAACACCGATTTCTCGGCCTCCAAGTCGCCATCCACCGTGCCCTCGACAATAATGAGCTGCGCCTTGATATTGGCCTTGACGGTGCCCTGGGGACCCACGGTCAGGCGCTGGGTATGCGTGATCGAGCCTTCGACCCGACCCTGAATCAGCAGATCTTCCTCAGCGCTCAAGTCGCCCTTGAAAAAAAGCGTGGGACCTAGGATCGACGCTCGCTCGGTCGCGCTGTTATAGGGGTTGCTCATTTAAGGTGTCTCCGTGGGCTTAAGAGTGCGGACAGGCAGGCGCAGACTACCTGGCATAATCGGTTCCGAAGTGAGACGTCGCTCACGAAACCCCGCGCTGTAAAAATTACGGCTACCGGGCTGTCGCCAAAAGCCGACGGTCTGCCTCGCGGGCTACGCTGACCCCGTTCCCGTGGCAGATGCCGCGGCCGGCGCCGGCGGGGCTGCGGGGTCGGCTTTTTTCGCGTTGGATTTCTTCGGCGGCGCCGGAACCTCAACCAGTGACACCAACGGGCAGCGCTGACCGCTGGCGCGGATCGAGCTGAACTTGTCGAATGTACCGTTCGAGTTCGGTATGAACGCCATGTTTTGGGCAAACGCCAGGTTGATGCAATTGCCGAACAGCGTGGCTTTGTACCACTGGCGGGCTCGGGACTCGATGAGAACGGTCTTGTTATCGATCACTTGCCATTTCCATATACCGCCCTTGTTGGCGAAGGGGATCTGCCCTTCGGGCGGGGCCTGATTGGCTGCGGTTGCGACCGCTGCGGGCGCGGCGGGCGCTGCGGGTACATCGATCGCGGCCGCTGCCGCGGTAAGCGAAATCATGCCGGCCAACGAGAAAATCACCAGAACTCTGATCATGGCCTGTCTCCGGTCTTGGCAGTCAAGCGCGTAACGTATTCATTGAAACTATGCGCCAGGGACACAAAATCCGACGGAATCATCAGTACCGTGGTGCTGTTGTTCTCGGCGCCCACTTCAGAAATCATCTGCATGCGCCGCAGTTCGAGCGCGGCAGGATTTGCGGTGATCTGCGCGGCGGCGGCCGATAGCTTCACGGAAGCCTCGAGTTCGGCCTCGGCCTTGATGATGCGCGCGCGTTTTTCGCGGATGGCTTCGGCCTGCATCGCCATCACCTGCTGCATGGCCTTGGGCAACTCCACATCCTTCATCTCGAAGCGCTGCACCTGCAAGCCCCACGCCGCAGTGGCTCCGGAAATATTGTCCCCCAACAAGGTATTGATCTTGTTGCGTTCCTGCAGGATTTCATCCAAATCGTGCTGGCCGATGATGTTGCGCAGCCCGGTCAGGGCCAGCTGATACACGGCCGCCGGTGCGTCGGCAACCTCGATGACCGCTTTGGCCGCATCGACGATCCGATACCAGAGCACGGCGTTGACCTTGATCGTTACGCTATCGCGGGTGATGGTTTCCTGCTGCTCCGCCGAAACGGTGCGCGTGCGGATGTCGATCCGCACTGCGCGTTCCACGCCCAATGGGATGATCCAATACAAACCGGGTCCACGCAGCCCTCGGTAGCGTCCCAGTCTGAATATCACTCCGCGCTCGTATTCCTGAGCGATGCGCAAACCAGACAGCGCCACCACGATCAGCGCAATGATCAATATGTCGAGGATGGGCAACTTGGAACTCCTCTGCCGGAGCCCAAGTTTACCCCTATCGCGTGCGCGCGTTCAGCTACTCGATGCTTTCTCCGTGCAGTGAGATATCCAGGCCCTCGCGTTCCTGTTCCTCGGTCACGCGCAGGCCAATGGTCATATCGACGATTTTCAGGATGACGAAGCTTGCCGCAAAACCGTAAATGACAGTAAACGCGACGCCTTTGAGCTGCGTGAGCACGGAACCGTCCACGCCGCTGATCTCCTTGCTGACGAACACCCCGGTGAGCAGTGCGCCGATGATGCCGCCGATGCCATGTACACCGAACGCGTCCAACGAATCGTCATATCCCAGCGCGTGTTTAAGCGAGGTTGCGCCGATGAAGCACAGCACCCCGGCGGCGATGCCGATGATTACCGCGGGAGTGGGACCGACGAAACCCGACGCGGGTGTGATGGCCACCAGACCTGCGACGGCGCCGGATGCGATGCCAAGTACGCTTGGCTTGCCCTTGCCGACCCATTCGGCAAACATCCAGCCGAGCGCGGCAGCCGCGGTCGCCAGTTGTGTCACCAGCATCGCCATGCCGGCGCGGCCATCGGCAGCACCCGCGGAACCGGCATTGAACCCAAACCAACCAACCCACAGCAGCGAGGCGCCCATCAGCGTCAAGGTCAAATTGTGCGGCGGCATCGCCTCTCTGCCGTAGCCCAAGCGTTTGCCGAGCACCAAACAGCTGGCGAGGCCTGCAATGCCTGCATTGATGTGGACGACTGTGCCGCCGGCGTAGTCCAGGACTCCCGCGAGGTTCAGCCAACCCGTGGGTTCCCAAACCATGTGGGCGATTGGCGCGTACACCAACAAGGACCAGAGCCCCATGAATACCAGCATCGCGGAGAACTTCATTCGATCCGCAAATGCGCCGGCAATCAGCGCCGGGGTGATGGCCGCGAAGGTGAGCTGGAACATTGAATACACTGTTTCGGGTATGGTCGTCGCCAAATGCGACACCGACAATTTGTTGGCGTCATGCATGAAGGTCATGCCGCTGAACAGGGCGCGGCTGGAACCGCCGAGGAACTTGCTGCCGGGAGTGAATGCCCAGGAATAGCCGATCAACCACCACAGTATCGTGACCACGCAGACGATGGCGAAGGTCTGCATCAGTGTCGCCAACACGTTTTTCTTGCGCACCATGCCGCCATAAAACAGTGCCAGACCCGGTATCGACATCATCAGCACCAAAGCGGTCGAGGTCAGCATCCACGCGGTGTCGCCGGCGCTGATTTTGTCCACGCCCATCAAGAAAGGCGCGGTGGGCTGCGCCGCAGCAGCTGCCGGCGCGGCAGCCGGCGCCGCCTGCGTGGTGGTAGCGGACGCATTCGGCGTGTCATCCGCCCAAGCCGCGCTCATATTCAACGTCAATACGGCGAGACAGGCCAACAACGGCAGCTTGTTCATCATTTCCCCTATTGTTCTAAATGGCGCTCGCGCCGCGCTCACCCGTTCGGATACGCACGACTTGCGTGAGATCGAAAACAAAGATTTTTCCATCCCCTACCTTTCCGGTTTTCGCTGATCTTACTATCGCTTCGATCACCTGGTCGACGAGCATGTTATCAACCGCGATTTCTATTTTCGTCTTCGGCACGAACTCAATGGCGTATTCGGCGCCGCGATAAATCTCCGTGTGGCCGCGCTGCCTGCCGAAGCCTCGAACTTCGGTGACGGTGACTCCCTGTACGCCGACGTCGCTGATGGCCTTGCGCACGTCGTCGAGCTTGAACGGTTTGATGATCGCGGTAATGAGCTTCATGGCTTGCGTGCCGGCAAGCACCGCTTGTGCCAGCCGGGAAGTATTGAACACGATCAGCAAGTTAGGTCATCGCCTGAATTGATGCACGCCGCGTTTGCACCGAAGCAGGGCGGCGCGGTTGAGTGCATGCATTATTAAGAGGCGCGGCGCCCCTCAGCGCAGTGAGAACTCCAACCGGACCAGGCCGCCCTCATTCTTTGCCTTGTCGTTGGCCACCAGAAACACCCGCTCCGGATCAATCTGCGTGCCGGTCAACAAGGCTTGCTGCAAGTTCGCCGCCCGCTGCTGACCCAACGCGGTCAAATCCGCTTCGCTGACCACAATGCGTTGGCGCAACTCGCCGCTGAGGAACTCTATTTTTGCCGCCGTCATTTCCGGCTTTGTCTTGAGAGCGGCGATCGACTCGGGGTATTTGGGCTCGCCGCCGGCATTTTTTACGTAGAGCTCGGTAAGTATGGTGAGCCGTGCCGCGGGCTCCAATTGATCGAAGGGCAGCGCGGCGGCCGGCGATTTCCCGTGCCCGCGCGCCGTTTGAGCGTCCTGGATCTCGGCCTGCAACTTCGCCTCGACGAGGCGCGGTCGGTCGAGTTCGGCGACCACCGCGATCGGCACTTCGATCTTGAGCTGCGGGCGAGCATTCAGGGCTTTGACCATGGCCTGTGCCTTATCCTGTGCGGCCTGATCCAGGTCAGCGGTGCCTGGCTTGAAGTCGATGAACTGCAAGTCCGGACCGCCGCCGAACAGTCGCCCCAGCAAGGCAAAGGGCGCCGTAACCGCCTTCTCCAGGATATTGACGAAGACCTTCCAGATGATGGGCGCCAATCTGAATTGCGGATCGTCGAGCGACCCGGTAACCGGGAGATTGAGGTCGATTACCCCATCGCGGTCCTTGAGCAAGGCCACCGCCAGCTTGATCGGCAGGGATACCGCATCCTTGCTTTCGGTCTTGGCGCCAAATTCGAGCTGATCGATGGTGATGTGATGCTGCGCATCAAGGTTGCGGCCCTCGACTTTGTAGTGCAGCTCGGTGGTCAACTTGCCCTTGCTGATGTTGTAGCCGGCAAATTTTCCGGAATAAGGGTTGAAGGTGCTCAGTTCGATATTGCGGAACGTCAGCGCCAGGTCGGTGTACAGCGCCGGCCCGAGTACATTGACCTCACCGCTGATCGACACCGGCGAAAATTCATCCACCGAGCCGTGAATATCCACTTTGGCGCGGGAATCTGCTTTTGACGACAATCCGAGCACCGTGCCTTCGAGATTGTGGATGCCGGTGGCAAAATTTGGCGTCACCGACAGATCGGCAAAATTCGTCTGTCCCGCTTGCAGCACGATCTTTTTGACCGCCATCGGCATCATGGGCGGTCCGGGTGCTGCTGGTGCTGCGGCCGCGGCGCTCGCCGCCGGCGCACGCGCCCTCGCCGTAGACTTGGGCTTGGGCCTCGCCGGCTGCACCGCGGGCGCCTCGGCTGTCGCCGTTACTTGCCCGCCGCCGGGACCTGAAGGCGCAGTCACGGTAGCGCCGGGGCCTGCCAACACGCGCTTCACGTTGATGCTGGCGTCGGGTTCGATGATGACCCGCACATACAGTTTGCGCGCGAGGATTTGATCGATGTCGAGCCGATCAGGATCGCGTTGGTAGTTCAGGCCCTGAATGTCCAAGCGTTCCCAATCGATGAAGCTCTCATGCAACGCGTTGTCAATGGTATGCAATCCGGCCACACTGATGTCCCCGCTCAGCTGCAATGTGGGTTTCTTCGATCCGTAGCGCAGTTTCAGATTGCCGCTCGAAGCTCCCGCAAGCAGCGTCGCCGAGGTGTATTTCGCAAGGTAGGATTGAATCACCGGCATATCGATGCCCTGAAACTTGATCCCCAGATCTGCGCTCACGGGTTGCGGGGTGAGCTCGCCGGTCACCCCCAAGGTACCGGTGTCGTTGATCTTGGTATCCAGGGCCAGCGTCAGGGGCTTGGCCAGATCCAAGCTGGCGCCCTCGACCTTGAGCGATAGCGGCGCCAGAACTACTTTCGCCGCCGGCCGGATGCTGCGATCCTCGGCGGAGATACTGGCATCCTTCACTGACAATTCGCG
>DATMKO010000351.1:0-4792 GCA_035571175.1 Steroidobacteraceae bacterium
CCGACGCCGTACTTCTCCCACTCGGTCTCCTCGATCAGGGCTTTGTAGGTCGGCGCATAGCCTTCGTCGGACAACAAGTAGCACGGCTTCTGCCAGCCGAAAATGTTGTAGGTCGGATTGCTCCACGGCGTGCACTGGTAGGTTTGGTTGCCGGCCAGAAAGTCCAGGAACAGCGCGGAATGATTGAATGACCAGGCGCGCTTTCCCGAGGGCCGGCGGCGCCGGCTGAATATATCGCGGAACAATTGCTTGCTGGCATTACGCCCGAGGAACACGTCCTGGCGCGGCGCATGATGATAGCTGTAGCCGGGGGAGACCGTGATTCCCTCGACACCGAGCTGCATCGCCGTGTCGAAAAAACTGGCTACGTCTTCCGGGTCTTCGCCATTGAACAGCGTGCAATTCACGGTCACACGAAAGCCCTTGTCGCGAGCCAGCTTGATCGCGGCAACCGCTTTTTCGAACACCCCTTCCTGGCACACCGATTCGTCGTGGCGCTCCTTGTTGCCGTCCAGATGAATCGAGAATGTCAGATAGGTCGAGGGCTGGTATTCGTCGATGTGCTTGGCAAGCAGAATGGCGTTGGTGCACAAGTACACGAACTTCCGGCGCGCGACGATGCCAGCGACGATCTGCGGCATTTCCTTGTGGATGAGCGGCTCACCGCCTGGGATGGATACGATGGGCGCACCGCATTCATCGACGGCACGCAGCGCATCATCCACACCCACCCTTTTTTGAAGAATTTCCTTGGGATAGTCGATTTTGCCGCAGCCGGCACACGCCAGATTGCATTGGAACAGCGGTTCCAACATGAGGACCAGGGGATAGCGCTTGTCGCCGCGCAGTTTGCGCTCGGCGATATAGCGGGCGACCTTGTACATTTGCAGAAGTGGTATTGCCATGGGCCTATCTTAGCAAGGACACCACTGCCGGGCGATGGTCTCGCCAGATTCGCACCCATTCCAGCATGAACCACGGGGTAAAGCTCTCGCCGCCCTGCATGGCGATTTCCCTCTGCAGCGCCTCGGGGCTGATCCAGCGCCAGTCGCGAATCTCGTCTGAATTAATCTTAATCTTATCGCCGCAGCGTCCGATATACACCGAGCACAGCTCGTGCTCCGCGCCGGTCGCGTCGAATTGCGCCCGATATTGAAATTTGTACAAGTATTGCAGCGGGCAGCTGATCCCAAGTTCCTCCCGCAGCCGCCGCTGCGTCGCCGCCTCCATCGTCTCGCCATTGCGCGGATGGCTGCAGCAGCTGTTCGACCAATACAGCGGCCATAGCCGCTTGGCGGCAGCGCGCTGCTGGATCAACAGCTCGCCGTAGTCATTGAAAATCAGCAACGAGAAAGCCCGGTGCAGCACACCGCGCCCCTCATGGCACAACGATTTGCTCAAAAACCCCAAGTGCCGGTCTGCTTCGTCGACCAGGATCAGCGCGTCGGAATTCATAGCTCTCCACGTTCGCGAAACCACCGTATGGCATCTTCGAACGCCTCTACGGGCGGACGCCATCGATATCCCAACTCTCGCACCGCCTTGGCGCTCGAGAAAAACATGCGCTTGCGCGACATGCGCACGCCTTCCAGTGTAATTCGACCGCTGCTACCGGAGAGCTTGGCATAGCCTTCTGCCAGGTACGCAATCGGCAGCACCACGCCATACGGCAGGCGCACGCGAGGCGGGTTGCGTCCTACCAAGCTGGCGATTACCTCCAAAATCTCCTGCAGCGTCATGTCCTGTCCGCCCAATATATAGCGCTCGCCGGCTGCGCCGCGCTCGTACGCGAGCAGGTGTCCGGCGGCGACATCATCAACATGGACTATGTTCAGTCCGGTATCGACATAAGCAGGCATCCGCCCGGCCGCTGCGTCGAGCACCAGCTGGCCGGTGGGCGTGGGCTTGACGTCGCCCGGCCCCACCGGCGTCGATGGACTGACGATGACCACGGATGTTGCTTCGTTCGCCGATGCAGCTTCGCGCGCGGTTTCGCGCACGACCTCTTCGGCCAAATATTTTGAGCGCTTGTAGTGGCCGATCATGTTCTCGAGCGTCACGGGGGTTCGTTCATCCCCCGGTGCGCCGTCGGCCGGAATTCCGACGGTCGCGACGCTGCTGGTGTAGACAATGCGCTGCACGCCTGCGCGGCGCGCGGCATTCAGCATGTTGCGCGTGCCTTCGACATTGTTGCGATACAGCTGCGATGGATCTTTAGCGCCCAGACGATAGTCCGCGGCAACATGAAATAATCCCGCGCATCCGTGCGCTGCGCGCACCAGAGACTCGAAGTCCGTCAGGTCGCCTTCCGCCACCTCGACATCAAGCTGGCCCAGATTGCTGCGATCGGAACCGCGCCGCACCAGCGCACGAACCTGCCAGTGCGCGGCCAGCAATGCCCGGACCACCGCCGCGCCCACGAATCCCGTGGCACCCGTGACCAGCGCCTTCATGCGAGGTGAGTACCGACCAGCGCCAAGGAGCGCATCGCCATGCGGTAGCGCCGCGCGAGCCGGATCAATGCCGCAATCTCGCGGGGTGCAGCAACCAGACCCGCGATCAGCCGCCCGATCTCTACTCGTCCCGCTCTGCTCGCCGCGACGACCGCGGGCGGCAACTCATCGCCGGCTGTATCGACGATGACCCGCACCGCGATGAAGGGCAGCCCATGAGCAGCCGCCACTTCGGCGACAGCCGCACTCTCCATGTCGACTGCTGCTGCGCCGGTATCACGAAACGCCGCCGCCTTTTCTGCCGGGGTTTCGATTGCTCGGCGACTGGTGAGCAAGGTACCCGTGCTCACTGGGAAACCCAGCGACGCGGCCACTCGCTCCCGCCAGGCCTTGCAAGTGACAAAGCGCGCGCCGTCACGCGAAATCAATTCGGCCGGCAGCATGACGGTTCCCGCAGCCAGAGCAGGATCGAGCGCGCCGGCCAAACCGAAGGTCATGAGCGCCGAGACCTGCGCCGCCACCAGCGCACGCGCAGCAGCTTCGGCCGCCGGGCATCCGATGCCGCTGACCGCCAGCAGCGTTCCATCGTGAAGCTGCGAAAATTCGCCGAAGGTTTTGGGTCCGCCCCGCCGCATCGATGGTGAGAGTGCGCGCGCCTCGGCCGCAAGCGCCGCGACGACGCCATTCAATGAGCGATTCCGCGACGCGTGAGGGACCTATAGGCTGCCAGCGCCCACAAGGGAAAATATTCCGAGTAGCCGTGATAGCGCAGATAAAACACGCGCGGGAAGCCAGGCGCCGTGAAATTAGGATCGCTCCACAATCCGTCCGGCCGACGGCTGCGCATCAGGAATTCAGCGCCGCGACGCACGCATTCGGATGCCGCCTCTCCCGCCGACAGCAATCCCAACAGCGCCCAAGCTGTCTGATAGGGGGTACTGGCAAAGCTTTGCGTCGATGCCGGCTGCGCATAGCTGTCGTTGCTTTCACCCCAGCCGCCGTCCGCATTCTGCCTTTGCTTGAGCCACGCCACGGCGCGTTGTATGGCAGGATCACTCGGCGCGATATGCGCTTGCGCGAGCGCCATCAGCACCGACCACGTGCCGTAGACGTAGTTGGTTCCCCATCGTCCGAACCAGGAGCCGTCGGGTTCCTGCTGATCGCGCAGATACGCGATTGCCCGATCCCTGGCACGCTTATCCTGCGGCCGTCCGACGCGCGCCAAAACCGTCAAGACCCGCGCCGTGACGTCGCTCGTGGGCGGATCCAACAGCGCGCCATGATCCGCGAAGGGAATCTTGTTCAGGTAATAACAGGTATTGTCCGCGTCGAATGAGGCAAATCCGCCGCCGCGACTTTGCATGCCCACCAACCAATCGAGCGCCCGGCGCACGCTCTCGGCGTAGCGGTCCGCATTGCGGGCCTGATGCATGGCCCAGGCGACGACCGCCGTGTCGTCGAGATCCGGGTAGAAGTCATTCCCAAACTGAAACGCCCAGCCGCCGCCGGCCAATCCAGGACGATTTATCCGCCAATCGCCGGGTTCATCGAGCAGCTGCTTGGTTGCAAGCCAGTCGAGCGCGCGGGTCGAAGCATTGCGCGATGCCTCATCCCCCGTCTCCTGCATCGCCAGGCACGCAAGCGCGCTGTCCCAGATCGGTGAAACGCAGGGCTGACAGTAAGCGCTCGAAGGGCCCACCACCAGCAGCTTCTTCAGGGCGCGCTTGGCCGTGACCAGCCGCAGGTCGTCGTGGCTGTACCCCAGGATCACCAGCGATTCCACGGCGTTGACCATGGCGGGAAAAATCGCGCCAAGACCATCTTCGCCGTTCAACCGCTGCAGAATCCAGTGCTCCGCGCGGCGAGTAGCACGCTCGCGCACGCGGGCGGGAATCAGCGGATCGATCATGCGCCCGAGCCTATCCAACACCAGGAAAGCCGCGGGTAAAAGTCCGCTGCGCCTGAAATAATGCCGTTCCTGCTCGGGCGGCGTCGTGAACAATTCGCGGATGTCGACGTTGCGCGGATTCTTGGCCCTGGGTTTACGAGTGCACAGAATGAACAGCGGCACCATCACGGTGCGCGACCAGTACGAAACCTTGTCGAGATGAAACGGGAACCATCGCGGCAGCAGCATGATTTCAACGGGAATATACGGCACGCCGCGCCACGGCAGTTGCCCGAACAATGCCAGCGCGATGCGCGTGAACACATTGGCCCGCGCGGCGCCGCCAAGCTGCAATATGGCAGTGCGCGCGCGCTGCATGTGCGGCGCGAGGATGTCATCGCCGGCGAGCTTCAAAGCGTAGTACGCCTTGATTGTGCAGCTCAAATCAATG